>NZ_JBFAMX010000481.1:0-8016 GCF_040659615.1 Nonomuraea sp. NPDC049784 | reverse complement strand
CAGCGAGGGCGGGGTCAACGTGTACGACGTGCGCACCGGCAGGCGTACGGCGAGCTGGCCCGGGATGACGGTCAGCGGGGCGATCGTGGGCCCGCTCACGCTGAGCCGCAGCGGCCGGCTGCTGGCCGAGAACTCCACCGAAGAGTTCGGTGTCTGGGACCTGAAGACCGGCAGGAAGTTGCTCGAACGGCGCCTTCCCTCGGCTTTCGAGAACAACTACACCGTCCTGTTCGGCGAGCACGAGACCACGCTCACGGTGATATTCGGCGGGGACGAGATCGATTACCTGATCGACGTCTCCACCGGCAGGCGGTTCGGCAAGGGCGTCTTCGAGCAGCGCGGCGAGGTCGGGGTGAACGATCCGCTCGTGGACCCATCGGGCAGGCACGTGCTGCTGCCGGGAGGTCGCTTTGACCAACGCTCGTTACCGGACTGGCGGGTGGAGCGGCCTTTCCCCGCCTGCGTGGATCATCATGACATGGCGGCGTTCAGCCAGGACGGCAAGACGCTCGCCTGCGGTAACGGGATTGGCATCGCGCTCGTCGACGTCGCCTCGGGCCACGCCTTCGGCGACCAGCCGACCTGCGATGTCTGCGGATCCGAAAGCAAGCTGCGCTTCAGCCCGGACGGCCGCCGCCTCGCCGCCTTCCGCGGCAGGGATGTACAGGTTTGGGATCTTCGCACCCGGCGGGCGGTGCTCGACTACCGCGCCGAAGGCGACCTGACGGACGTCCGCTTCGACCGCGACGGCAGGACGCTGCGGTATCTCGTGGACGACGCCGTCGTCAGCCTGGACCTGCGGCCGCGTACTCACGTGACGGCCGTGCCGGGCCTGGTCCACCAGCTCAGCCCGGACGGCCGGTGGGCAGTGTTCGCATCCGACGAGGATCTTCGGATCTGGGACGTGCACGCGGGCAAGGAGACCGGCCGCCTCCCCCTCGACCCGGAGTACGAGGAGGCGGCAGAGTTCCACGGAACGAGGCTGGCCGTCTCGAACCTCAACGGCGCGATCACGCTCTGGGACGTGCGGACCCTCGCGAAGCTCTGGTCGGCGCGGGTCCCCGGGAAGGGCGGTACCCCCACCGACGTGCACTTCAGCCAGGACGGGCGGCGGCTGGCGATGAACATCGTGTACGGGCAGAAACCGGTGACCAAGCAGGTGGTACTCGACACCGCAGACGGCCACCTGCTGAGCTCGATCGATACCACGTACCAGGGCGGGCCGTTGCTGCCTGGCGGCACGGCGTACGCGTCGATGCTCGGCGGCAGGTTCGTCGACCTCACCACCGGCAAACCCGTGGGGTCGGGGTTCGGGGCCACCAACGCGATCGCGTTCAGCAGGGACGGGCTCATGGCCGTGAAGGAGGACGCCACCGGGCGGGTCGGGCTGTGGTCGGTGGACGGGCCGACACCACTGCGCCCCGCGATGCCCCGGGCCGCCGGCGACCTCAGTCTGCTGACCTTCTCACCCGACGGAAAGACGCTGGCCACCGTCACGGAGAAGGGCGTGCTCCAGCTCTGGGACGTAGAAGCCAGGCGGCGGCTCGGCGGGGCCTACCGGCTGGGGGAGGAAGGTGCGTCGTCGCTGGCGTTCAGCGCGGATGGGGGGACGCTGTACGCGGGGATGGACGGGGCGGTGCATGCGATCGCCGTGCGAAGCGAACGGGTCGCGCAGGAGGTGTGCGCGCGGGTCGGGCGCGCGCTGTCGCCCGCCGAGTGGGACCGGTACCTGGGTGGGGTGCCGTACCAGGATGTCTGCCCTTAGCGGACGGGGGCGGGCGCGGGACGCCCCGCCCTCAGTCCTCCGCTCGGACGGCCGGGACACCGGGGCTGTTCAGCCCTTGCAGTTGCTCCAGCCCTTGCGGCCGCCCCAGGCCTCCACGTGGCCGCTGGGGTCGCGGGTCCATCCGGCGTACCGCACGCACTTCCAGGCGCCGTCGATGTGGCCGGTCTCGGCGTAGTACTGGTACTTCTGCTCGTCCTCCGACCTGCCGCCGCCCTTCACCTCCAGGTAGGCGCCGGTGACCGTGCGGGTGCCGGTGTACGCGGTCTTGATCGCGGCCACGCAGTTCTTGCCGCTGCGCTTGTTGTACATCAGGTAGACGTGCCCGAACACCGCGCCCTCGTGGGTCTTCATCGCCCGGTGGCCGTCCTTGACGCGGTGGAAGCCGGGGCCGCAGACGCGCTCGGGGGTGTAGGAGGCGGTGGCGGCGTACGCGGAGGAGGGGGTGGCGGCGACACCGGCCGCGACCAGGGCGGTCGCAATGACGGTTCGGATCAGCACGATTTTCCCTTCGGCAGGGTAAATAAGGACGGTCTTGATCTTTGCCGTGACATTACCGAAATTTTCAAGGAGCCGCGGTAAATGCCGCTTATCGCAGTGTCTGCAGCGTGGGCCGTCTTCTGGGGGTCCTGGTCGGCCCTCCTGCCCGCCATCAAACTGGAGCTGGGCATCTCGGCGGGCGATCTGGGGCTGGCGCTGAGCGCCGTACCCGTGGGGGCTCTGCCCGCGATGGCGCTGGCCGGACGGCTGGTGCGGGGCCGCGAACGTGCGGCGCTGACGGCGACGGCGGCCATGTTCGCGGTGAGCGTGGCCGGGATCGGGCTGGTGACCGCACCGTGGCAGCTCCCGCTGGCGTTGCTGGTGGTGGGCGCCGCCAGCGGGGCACTCGACATCGCGCTGAACCTGGCCACCGGGCGGGCCGAGCGCGAGACCGGCCGCCGCCTCTTCCAGCCGGTGCACGCGGCCTTTCCGGTCACCGTCATAGCGACGGCCCCCGCCACCGGCCTGGCCCGATCCCTCGGCCTGAACGTCGGCACCGTCCTCCTGCTCATCGCCCTCATCGTGATCGTCACGTCCTTGTCGGCGCTGGCCCTGCCTGCGGGCCAAGGTGCGCCCTCGACCTCCTCGGACACCGGCAAGCGCGGCCTGTGGGGGGCCGCGATCGCGGTGGGGGCGCTGGCCGCATGCGTGCTGATCATCGAGAACTCGGTCGAGCAGTGGTCGGTGCTGCTGCTGGAGGAGCACCGGGGCGCCACGCCCCTGGTGTCGAGTGCCGCGCCCTCGGTCTACATGGCGGCACTGACGGCCGGGCGGCTCGTCGCGCAGGCGCTGCCTCGCATGCCGTTGAAGATGTTGTACCTGGTGGCGGGGGTGGGCGGTGGGGCGGGGATCGCCCTGGCGGGGCTCGGCGGGACCGTGCTGCTCTCCATGGCGGGCTTCGCGCTGACCGGCCTGGCGCTCGGCCCGCTGGTGCCCGCCCTCCTCAGCCGGGCCGCCGCCGACGATCCGAGCGGGACGCTGGTGTGGGGGGTGTCGACGATCTCGTACACGGGGTTCGTGATCAGCCCGCTCCTCGTGGCCGGTCTCAGCAGCTGGCTCGGCCTGCCCACGGCCCTAGCCGCCCTCGGGCTCCTGGGTCTGCCCCTTCTGACCCGCTTCGCGGTGGATCGGTCCTGAGTTGAGTACGTTGGGCCGTTTGGGGAAATTGGTGGTTCTTTGAGGAAAAGAGACCACGTAACCGGGTATCCCCCCGGCGGATCGACTACAAAGGGGATCACCATGGCTGTCTGCGAGACGTGCGGAAACGACTACGACATGGCGTTCGAGGTGCATGCGCAGGGAGCGGTGCACACCTTCGACTGCTTCCAGTGCGCGATCGAGGGGATGGCGCCCGTATGCGAGCACTGCGGCACCAAGGTCATCGGACATGGGGTGCAGTCGGGCGAGCACTGGTACTGCTGCGCGCATTGTGCGCGGGAGGAGGGCACCAAGGGCATCGTCGACCGCGTAATGGCCGCCACCTGACGTTGCCGACCGGGTGATCGCCACAAGCGGCACTTGACGTCGCTTCGGGCCGTCGCAGTCGCGGGCTGGGTGCCGCGGCGTTCGAGACGCGCTCGTCAGGCCGCGACCGGGCCGGAACCGGGCCACGCCCGCGGCGTCCGGCGGTCAGCGGGTTACGGCAGCAGGGAGCGGACGCGGGCGATGGCCTCGTCGAGGGGCTGCTGGGGGACCGGGGTCGCCAGGTCGACGGTGATGTGGCCGTTCTTGGCCTCCCAGACGCCGGCCACCCGCCCCTCGTGGACGACCACGGGGGAGATCCACCCCGCCTGGCGGCTCACCTTGGGCTTGAGCGGTGGCGGGATGAGCGGCGCGAGGGTGCGTGGGGCGGCCAGGATGTACTGGTCGAAGCCCGGCAGCAGGTGGACCTCGGTCGAGGGCCCGGTGCCGGCCAGGTCGTCGAGGTGCTCGGTTAACGCCAGCAGCGTCTGCCCGTCGTCCGTCTCGACCTCGGTCAGCTCGGGCGCGAGGTCACGGAACCACCCCTTCAGCACCGTCTTCTTCGCCACGCCGCCGAACAGCCACGTGTCGAACATCTCCGGCGTCGCCGGCCCGTGCGCGCCCAGGAACGCCCGGGCCACCCGCACACCGGCCTCCTCGTACGTCGGGAGCGCGGCAGGCCATCCCGGGAGCCAGGCGCGCGGGGCGGTGAAGGTGACCCTGCCGTCGCGGGGCGGGCCGTAGCAGAGCTCGCCCAGGCGGCTCAACGGCTTGAGCAGGGCGCCCCAGCCGGACGTGAGCGCCTCCCTGAGGTGAACGTCTCCCGTCACCGCCACCACAGCATCCACGAGCTCTTCCCTGGTCAGCGCCCGCACGCCGAGCATCCGACCACCAGGTGCTCCCTCGCCGGGCGTTCTCTCACCGGGCACCGCCCCGCCGGACGCCTGTTCTCCGGGCATCCCTGCGCCGGGCGTCCCCTCGGCGGGCGTCCCGTTGCCCAGGGTGCGGGGGACGGCGTCGATGATCGCCGCGATCTCGTCGGCCGTGACGCCGTGGCCGCGCTGCCACGAGCCCTTCTCCCAGAAGCGCAAAGTGCTCAGGGCCGCGCAGTAGTCGGCCAGCGTGTCGGAGGGGACGAGGTGGAGGGTGCCCCGCATGATCCACGTCTTGACCAGCGTGCGGTCGCTCCACAGGGCCCTGTCGATCTCGTCGTGGTCGGGCTTGCCGCGCCTGACCGCCACCGCGAGCTGGGCCGACGAGGCGACCTGTGTCTGGACGCCGCACAGCCGCCGGGCGACCGCCACGGCATCCGGCGCGCCGTGGTCGCTCACGAACTGTCTGCGCAGGCGCCACGCGAGGATCTGGGGCCAGGTCACCTTCGTTGCCACGCGTCCACTTCTACACCTCGCCACCGACAGACCCACATGGGTCAGCCGGTGAAGCCGATGTCCTCGTAACGAAGGTCGTAGAAGCCGCGCGCCCCCACGTTGGCCAGCGTCTGCCGGGTCGCGACGTTCTGCGGGCGCTGGTAGAGCGGCAGCACATTGACCACCGGCCAGATCAGCGCATCCGCCCGATTCGTCAATGTCCGGGCCCGCGCCGGATCCAGGGTCTGGGCGGCGCGGCTCATGGCCTGGTCGATGGCGGGCGAGCCGATGCGGCCGAAGTTGGCGTTCCACGTCTTGCCGTCGGGAGAGTTCGCGTAGATCCCGTAACTGCTGGAAACGGGGAACGGCGTTCCGATGTAAGCGAAGGGCGTGATGTCGAAGTTGCCGGGGATGACGTACTTGGTGAAGAAGTCGTCGCTGGGCACGGCCTTGATCGTCAGCTTCACGCCGATCGCGGCCAGCATGGTCTGCGCCAGCTCGCCCTCCTGCTTGCTCACCTGAACCCCCGACGGCACCACGAACCGCAGATCGAGCACCTTGCCGTTCTTCTGCCGTACTGTGCCGTTCAGCTTCCACCCGGCGGCGTCCAGCATCTGCCGCGCGCGGGCGGGGTCGTACACGCCGAGTTTCCCGGCGTTGTCCTGGTAACCCTCCTGGGTGTTCATGAAGAAGTGGTTGTTCAGCAGGGCGATCGGCCAGTCCAGGCCCTGGAGGTCCGACTGCGTGATGGCCTGGCGGTTGATGCCGAGCTGGATGGCCTGGCGCACGTTCTGATCCTTGAGCAGCTCGCTGCCCCCGTTAAAGGTGAAATGCCGGAAATCAGGTCCGGCTGCCTGCCGGACCTGCGCCCCCGGCGTGTTCTTGGCCCGCGCGTAGTCGGGAGCCGACGGCCCCACGTCGGTGATGTCGAGCTCCCCGTTGCTGAACGCCCCGATCAGCGAGTCCTGCTCCGACGCCCGATAGATGATCTTGTCGAGCTTGGCCCGGTTGCCCCACCAGGAGTCGTCCCGCACGAGCGTGATCGTCTTGGCCGTCTGGTCGAACCCCCCGAACTTGAACGGCCCCGCCGTCACCGGGATCTTGTTCAGCCAGGCGTGGTCGAAGGCTTCGGGCGTCTGGTTGGTGGAGGCCGGCAGCAGCGGGCTGAACAGCGACTGCCAGTCCCCGAACGGCTTGTCGAACGTCACCGCCACCTCGAAGTCGTCCTTGCCCCGCGCCACCTTCTCGATGTCCTGGTAGCCGGTGGACGAGGCGATGTGGAACGCGGGGTTGCGCCCGTTCAGCGCGTGCCACTGCGCCTGGTAGTCGGCCCACGTGATCGGCTTCCCGTCGGACCACTTCGCCTTGGGGTTCAGCCGGTACGTGATCACCTGCTTGGGCTGCTGCTGGGTGACCTCGGCGTCGAGCAGGTAGTCCCGGTTGACCGAGATCTCCGCCTTCTCGTTGGACACGAACGGCGAGGGCAGCAGCGCGTTGCTGACCGAGGCGGCCACGGCCAGGTTGCCGTCCACGTGGTTCCTGTTCCACTGCGCGGGGAACTCGTTGATCCCCCACCGCAGCGTCCCGCCGTCCTTGACCTTGTCGCGCGGCTGCAGGTTGATGTCGAAGGCCTTGATCGTACGCTCGTCCCCGCCGCCCGCCCGGCCCTTGGTGCCGCCCCCCGGGCCCCCGCCGCAGCCCGCAAGGCACAGCGAGCCCGTCACAGCGACGGCCACGACAAGACGTGATGCTTTCATCGAGCGAATTCCTCCTGGTATGGCGAGGTCTATACGACTTCGCGCCTTTCGGCGTAATGGCAGGCCGCCCCCTGGTCCTCGCCCAGCGGGCGTACCTCGGGCTCGACGTCCACGCATAGTCGCCGCTCCTCGTCGGTGAGCTCGGCGCGGAACTTCGGGCACCTGGTGCGGAATCTGCAGCCCGTCGGAGGGTTGGCCGGGCTGGGCAGGTCGCCCTCGAGCAGGATCCGCTCCCGCGCACGCTCGCGTACCGGATCGGGCAGCGGGATCGCCGACAACAGAGCCTGCGTGTACGGATGCGCCGGGGCGCCGAACACGGCGTCCACCTGGCCGATCTCGGCGATCCTGCCCAGGTACATCACCGCCACCCGGTCGGCGATGTAGCGCACCACGGCCAGGTCGTGCGCCACGAACAAATAGGACAGCCCCAGCCGGTCCTTGAGCGAGCCGAGCAGGTTGATCACCCCGGCCTGGATCGACACGTCCAGCGCCGAGACCGGCTCGTCGAGGACCAGCAGCTGGGGCTCCAGGGCCAGCGCCCTGGCGATGCCGATGCGCTGCCGCTGGCCGCCGGAGAAGTCCTGCGGGTAGCGGGCGGCGTGTGAGGCGTCCATCCCGACCAGGGCGAGCAGCTCGCCGATCCGCCGCCCCGGTCGCCGCTGCCCGTGCGTACGCAGCGGCTCGGACAGGATGTCGTGCACCGTCATGCGCGGGTCCAGCGAGGCCAGCGGATCCTGGAAGACCACCTGCATGTCGCGCCTGATCGCCCTGCGCTCGGAGCCGCCGAGCCGCGCGGTGTCGTGCCCGAGCACGACGATGCGGCCGCTCTGGGGCGGGGCCAGCTCCAGGATCTGCGTCAGCGTGGTCGTCTTGCCGCTGCCCGACTCGCCGACCAGCCCCAGCGTCTCGCCCTGCCGGAGGTCGAAGCTGACCCCGGCCACCGCGTGCACGGTGCCCACCCTGCGCTTGAACACCGCCCCTTTGAGCAGCGGATATTCCTTGACCAGGTCGCGGACCTCAAGCACCGGGCGCTGCTCGCGGGCCTGCGCCCCCGGCTCGGCGTGCACGGGCGCGGGCACGCGTGGCCGTACCTCGGACCAGCGGATGC
>NZ_JBFAMX010000480.1:0-8022 GCF_040659615.1 Nonomuraea sp. NPDC049784 | reverse complement strand
CGGGCGGGCCTGCGCGTGGCCGGGCGCCTGGATGTGCCGCCCCGGCACAACCGGCCGAAGGACGAGCAGGACCCGCTGCACGCCGCCCGTGCCGCCGAGGTGACCTCGCTCTGGAGGCTCGTGCGCCGATAGGCCGATGTTAGCCGCGGCCTCTCAGCGGCAGGAGAGATATATGCATATATCGGGAGTACAGAGCGTTTTGCCCGATCACCGTTACACGCAGGCGGAGATCACCGAGGCGTTCTCCCGGCTGACTTCTTGCGATGAGGACCTGCTGCGACGTTTCCACGCGGCGACCGGGGTGGAGGGCCGCAATCTCGCGCTCCCGCTGGCCGACTACGCCAAGCTCGACTCCTTCGAGCGCGCGAACGACATGTACCTCGAAATCGCTCTCGAGCTTGGTGAGCAGGCCCTGAGAGGCGCGCTGCGAAAGGCCGGCATCCGCCCCGAGAAAGTCGATCATCTGCTGCTCTGCTCGACCACCGGCATCGCGACGCCGTCCCTGGATGCCAGGCTGGCCCAGCGGGTGGGGCTGCGGCCGGACGTCAAGCGGGTGCCCGTGTTCGGCCTGGGCTGCGCGGCGGGCGCCTCGGGACTGTCGCGCCTGCACGACTACCTGCGCGGCTGGCCCGACCACGTCGCGGTGCTGGTGTGCGTGGAGCTGTGCTCGCTGACGATCCAGCGGGACGATACCTCGATCGCGAACCTGGTGGCCAGCGGCCTGTTCGGGGACGGCGCGGCGGCCGTCGTCGCGACCGGGCGCGGCGAGGGACCCGAGGTCGTCGCCACTCGCAGCAGGCTCTATCCCGGCACCGAGCACCTCATGGGCTGGGAGGTCGGGGAGCACGGCTTCCGCATCGTGCTGGATCCGGACCTGACCGGGTTCGTGGAGCAGGTGCTGGCCGGTGACATCAAGGCGTTCCTGGCCGACTATGGCCTGACCCCCGAGCAGGTCGCCACCTGGGTCTGCCATCCCGGCGGCCCCAAGGTCATCGAGAAGATCGCGCAGACCCTCGGCCTGCCGCCGAAGGCGCTCGAGGTGACCTGGCGGTCGCTGCGCGAGCACGGCAATCTCTCTTCCGTCTCGGTGCTCCACGTGCTCCAGGAGACGCGGGGCCGGCCGGGCGCGCCCGCCGTGCTCCTCGCCCTGGGTCCGGGCTTCTCCGCCGAGCTGCTGATCCTGCACTGGTGAGCGCGTACCTCGTCCTCATCGGCCTGGTCGTGCTCGAGCGCCTGGCCGAGCTGGTGGTGGCCCGCCGCAACCTGGCCTGGGCCAGGTCCAGAGGCGGCGTCGAATACGGCAGGCGGCACTTCCCCTGGATCGTCCTCGCCCACGTCGTGCTCCTGGCGGCGGCGCCCACCGAGGTGTGGCTGCTGGGCCGCCCCTTCGTTCCGCTGCTGGGCTGGCCGATGCTGGCGGTGGTCGTCCTCGCCCAGGGACTGCGCTGGTGGTGCGTCGGCACGCTGGGCAGGCAGTGGAACACCCGGGTCGTCGTGGTGCCGGGACTGCCGCTCGTGCACAGCGGGCCGTACCGGTGGCTGCGGCACCCCAACTACGTGGCCGTCGTCGCCGAGGGCCTCGCGCTGCCGCTCGTGCACACCGCTTGGCTCACCGCACTGGCCTTCACCGCGGCCAACGCGGTGCTGCTCACCGTACGCATACACGTCGAGAACGCGGCACTGGCACGCGAGCTCATCGGATAGCAGCACCTCAACTGTCCCATGTGTCACAAGCGATCACGTCTCGGTCGCGGTTTGCGCTCGCTTACGTCACCGGCCCGGCTATCGCAGATCAACTTCCGTCGTACGGCATGGAGGTGGTTGCGATGAAAATTCGTCCCTTAGCGGCGGGTGTCGGGCTTGTTGCGCTGCTGGCCCTGGCCGCGTGCGGCGGCTCAGGAGGCTCGACGAGCGGTGAGCGGGCTCCCGTCCCGGCCAACGCCAATCAACAACCCGTACGCCCGTCCAAAGCCCCCACTCAGCAGAGCGACGAGCAGGACACGACCACGGCCCAGATCTCCACGTTCGCCCTGGACGTGGACACCGCCTCGTACGGCTACGCCCGGCGTACCCTCCAGGAGGGCCGCTGGCCCGCGCCCGGCGAGATCCGCCCCGAGGAGTGGGTCAACGCGTTCCGGCAGGACTACGCACAGCCGCAGGACGACGGGTTCGCCGTACACGTCGACGGCGCGAAGCTGCCGTCACGCGACGAGGCAGTTCTGCGCGTCGGCCTGCAGACGCGCGCCTCGGAGGCGTCCGAGCGGCGGCCCGCCAACCTCACGTTCGTGGTGGACGTCTCCGGCTCGATGGCCGAGCCCGGCCGTCTCGACCTCGTCAAGTCGGCCCTGCTCAAGCTGCTCGACCAGCTCGCGCCCGGCGACCAGGTGTCGATCGTGTCGTTCAGCGACGAGGCCGAGGTGCTGGCGTCGATGACCCCGCTGACCGCCAGGGACGAGCTGCGCGACGCGGTGAACGAGCTGACCGTCGATGGTGGCACGAACCTCGAGTCAGGGCTGGTCACCGGCTACCAGGAGGCGTCCAAGGCGTTCCGCCCGGCCGCCACGAACCGGGTCATCCTGCTCTCCGACGGCCTGGCCAACCAGGGCAGCACCGAATGGCAGGCCATCCTCGGCCAGGCCAAGGAGTACGCCGGCAGGCAGGTCACGCTGCTCACCGTCGGGGTCGGCCGCGACTATGGCGACGAGCTGATGGAGCAGCTCGCCGACAACGGCGACGGCATGGCCGTGTACGTCAGCAGCCAGGAGGAGGCCGACAAGATCTTCGCCACGCAACTCCCCGCGAACATCGAGCTGCGGGCGCGCGACGCCAAGGCGCAGGTCGTCTTCAACCCGTCGGTGGTGGAGACTTACCAGCTCATCGGCTACGAGAACCGCGCGCTGGCCACGGAGGAGTTCCGCGACGACAGCCGGGACGGCGGTGAGATCGGCCCCGGTCACTCGGTCACCGCCCTCTACTCGCTGCGCCTCAAGCCGGGCGCCAAGGGGCAGCTGGCCCAGGCCACCGTACGCTGGCAGGACCCCGACACCCGGAACGCCTCGGAGGCGAGCAAGGCGCTGCAGGCCGACGAGCTGGCCCCGTCGGTCTGGGACAAGGCCCCGGTCCGGCTCCAGGTGGACGTGGTGGTCGCCGCGTTCGCGGTCTACCTGCGCGATCGCAAGGCGTTCGGCATGGACTTGCCCACGCTCGGGGAGCAGGCCACGCGGCTGGCGGCGGCGTCGGAGGACCCGATGGTGTCGGAGCTGGTCACGCTCGTCGACAAGGCTCGCTCGGTGGGCTGACCCGCCTCGCGAGCCGGTCTAGTTGTCGCCGAGTATGGGGGCGGCAGTGGCGGAACGGTAGTAGTAGTCGTACATCGCCCGGGCGAACCCGGCCTTCGACACGTGCGCGACCCTGTTGCCGCGCAGCCGCTCGAACGACTCCCGCGACGCCTCTGCCGCCACGTCGTACGCCGCCCACAGGCGCAGGTATTCGGCCCGGTCGAGCCTCTCGTCACCGTCGGCGTCGAGCGCGTCCCAGAGGGCGTCGGTGATAGGCCAGACCACGTTGGACACGAACTCCGTCCGGTCGCGCTCCGGGGCCAGCGCGTAGTTGATGTAGGACTCCCTGCTGATGCGGCCGTCGGCATCGGTGCCGATGTGGTCGACGGCGTACTGCCAGACCTGCTCGTACGCGTCCTTGACCAGCCGGCTGCCCTGCTCGGAGAGCCCCAGCCGCTCGCAGAGGGCGGCGGCGACCACGATCATGTCTCGATGATCGAGGTAGCCGTCGTGGTCCATGTCGCTTGTGTCGAACGCATGTCCAGCATTCCGGGCACGTGCATCCATGAGGGCACCTTATGTGACAGTGTCTTTACAGAGCGTTACTTAGATACTGTGCAGGCTGGGCAGCCTGTGTCAATGCGGTGGACACGAATCCCTGCGTGGGCCCCGGGTGGACGGGGAGCATGCCCGCGTAGAGCAGGTCGACCATGGGCATCGGCCGGGGATAGCAGAACACCGACGAGCCAGTGCCGAGGATCGATGGGGTGTCGATGACGAGGGGCAGCTCGGCCAGGAGGAAGGGCAGGGCCTGCTCGGCCTGCTCGCGCGAGAGCTCCGGCACGCCGACGATGGGCCGTACCGCGTCCATGCAGTGCTGCCTGAAGGCCGGATGCGTGGCGAACAGTCGCTCCAGCTCCGCTCGCGCCCCGCCGTAGGCCGGGTTGGGGGCCAGCTCGTTCCAGTCGAACACGGTGGCGTCCGGCGGGTCGAGGGCGTCGAGCGCGCGGACAACCCGGTTGCGGGTGTTGTTGGCGGCCGCCCTCGCCTTGGCCCCGGCCCTGGTGGCCGGGCATCCCCTCGCGACCAGCGTCCCGGCCAGCTCGACGCCGGGCACGAGCACGTGGAACCGCGCGAACGTCCGGGTCGCCCACTCGAGGAGATGTCTTATGGTCCGGGGGGTGAAGTAGCCGTTGAGGGCGCTGACGCCGATGACGGCATGCTCGCGCTCATCGAGGATCCGGGCGCATCGCGAGGTCAGGGGTACAGGGTGGAAGCCGATCACGGCACGGACAGTAGCAAGTCTTTACTCTCCGTATGCAGGGTTTTTAAGGTGTGCTTCGAGGGTCGCGAAGTCGGCTACACTCGTACAGGCAACAAGGGGCTATGGCGCAGTTGGTAGCGCGCCTCCATGGCATGGAGGAGGTCTGGGGTTCGAATCCCCATAGCTCCACACAAGTCGTATTCAATGGCGGTGTCTTTCAGGGCATCGCCGTTTTCGTGTCGGCCACATCAGTGCTACCGTGTCGATCATCGATGTCGGATACGGAATGAGAGGGAGGTGAGGTTTGATGACCGCGGTGAAGACCGCTGCCCTGTGCAGCGCCCGGACCATCCTCACGTCCCGGGCTCCGGTCTGACCCACTTCTGCCCTCCCGTTACGAGCCGTCCGGCTCACGGGACGGGTGACGCCTGAGTCCTGCCGGGGTCCCTTCCCGCAAGGTGTCTCACGTTGAAACCTTCCTTCATCGATTCCGCCGGTGCCGACCTGTCCCGGTACGGCTGGACGCCGGCACTGGACGACGTCTTCGCCGAGATCGAACGGCTCGCGGAGAGCTGCCGCTTCGGCGACTGCGCCCACGAGAGCGAGCCCGGCTGCGCGACGAGCGTGTCAACCGGCAGAAATCCATCACCAGCCACCTCCGCGCCACCTACAAGTTCCGGGACAACCAGCTGTGAACGGGAGCGATCGCCCGAACCCGGGCCACTCACCGACCGGCCAGCTGCCGACGACCCTAGAAACGGACTCCCGCACCATCATGACCACCCCTTGGATCACCCGTCCCGAGACCGACGCCGACCATGACCAGATCCGGGAGGTCAACCTCGCCGCCTTCCCCACCTCGCACGAGGCCGACCTGGTCGAGGCGCTGCGCGCCGATCCGGCTGCCTGGCTGCCTGGCTTGTCGTGGATCGCGCGGCAGCCCGACGGAGCCGTCGCCGGGTTCGCGCTGCTCACGCGCTGCCACGTGGACGGCTTCCCCGCGCTCACCCTGGGCCCGTGCGCCGTACGGCCCGAGCACCAGAGGCGCGGCGCCGGTTCGGCGGTCATCCGCGCCGCCCTGGACGCCGCCCGGCAGCAGGACGAGAACCTGGTCCTTGTGCTGGGTCACGCCGAGTACTACCCGCGCTTCGGCTTCGCCCCGGCCTCGCGCCACGCCATCCGGCCGCCCATCGACGTCGAGGACAAGTACATGATGGCGCTCGTCTTCGACCCCGCCCGGCCCGTGCCGTCCGGCACCATCCGTTACCCGGCCGCTTTCGGAGTCTGATCCGGGCGGCCATCCCAGCGGGCGCCTGAAGGCCAGGCGCCCGATCAGGCGGGCCTACGTCCCTGTGTGCGCGGCGTCTCCGCGCTCGGCGGCGACGAGTTCGCGGGTCGCCGGGGCGACCTCGGCCGCGAACAGCTCGATCGCCGCCGGCTCGTCCCCCATCAGGATGAACGCGCTCACACCGTGGTCCAGGGCGAGCCCGGCGAGCTCCTCCGCCCACTGGTCCGGCGGCCCGTCGAGAAGGCCACGGCTCGACTGGCTGAAACGCCCGGAGAGGTTCAGCAGACGGCGCACGTCGGAGGGTGCCCGACCGGCCGACAGCGCGGCCTCGTCAATGTGCTTGTTGCCCTCGGTGAGGTCGTCGGGGCCGCCCGGCAGGTAAGACAGCGACGGGAGCCAGCCGTCGGCGGCACGGCCGGTCAGCTTGAGCATCTTCGGCTTGTAGGCGCCGAGCCAGATGCCGATGTCGTGCGCCGGGGCAGGGCCGCGCTTGGCGCCGTCGACCTGGTAGTACTCACCGTTGACGTGAACGCCGCCCGGCTGGCCGGCCGCCCAGATCTGGCGGATGACCTGGATCGCCTCGTCCAGCGCGTTCACGGCCTGGCCGGGGGTCAGCCGCCGGCCGCCCATGGCCTCGATGGCGTCCCAGAAGCCGCCCGCGCCGATGCCCAGCTCGAAGCGGCCACCGCTGAGCAGGTCCAGGCTGGCCGCGCTGCGAGCCAGCACGGAGGGAGGGCGCAGCGGCAGGTTGAGCACGTTGCCGCTCAGATGGACGCGCTCGGTGCGGGCGGCGACGTAGGAGAGCAGGGTCCAGGTGTCGAGGAACTTCGGTTGGTACGGATGATCCTGGAACATCACCAGGTCGAGGCCCGCGTGGTCGGCCACCACGGCGAGCTCGACCGCGTGCGTGGCGGGCTGTGCCGTGGGGGTGATGAACGTGCCGAACAGCAGGTCGTGCCCGTAGTCAGTCATCTATGCCTCCTCAGGTCGAATGTTGAAGTTGTCGCGGAAGACGTTGTCCGGGTCGTACCGCGCCTTCAGCTCGCCCAAGCGCCGCAGGGTGTGCGGCGGGAACGCGTCGCGCAGCCGCTCCGGGCGCTGGTCGGTCTCGAAGCTGAGGTAGAGGCCATCGAGGTACGGCTCGAGCCGGGCCCACTCCCTGTCCATCCGCTGCCGGTTCACGCCGAACGCGACGACGGAGAAGTTCGCGGAGCGATGCGCGTAGGCCGTGGCGTCCGCCGGGACGTCGGCCACCGCGCCGCCGACCGAGCGGATCTGGAAGAAGTACACCGCGCCGCTGTGGATCAGCCGCGCCGCGGCGGCGGCGAACTCCGGGGTGATGTGCTCGGCCAGCCCTGATCGGGTGGTCGGGTCGCCCTGGCCGTTGTGGTCCTCGCGTGACGCGTTCGCCATGACGTCGGCGTACGAGGTGATCACGACCTGCTGGTCGTACATCGGGGCGATCCCGGCGAGCGGCTGGAGCCTGTCAATGACGGTCTCCGGCACCCCCGCGTTGACCATGGCCAGCACGATCGCCGTCGCCGGCTGTCCCGACCGCGGCGGGCTCACGATGAGGAAGCTGGTGAGGTCCCGCGGCGCCGCCTCCTGGACCGCGCCCCACCTCTCCAGGAACGTGGTGGTGTCGCGGGCGTCCATGACGAGCTGCGCCCACCCGACGTCGCCGACCTCGTCCACCTGGAACTCGAATGCCGTGACGATGCCGAAGTTCGCTCCCGCGCCGCGTACCGCCCAGAACAGGTCGGCGTTCTCCGCCTCGCTCGCCCGCACCACCGAGCCGTCGGCGAGCACCATCTCCACGGCACGCAGGTGGTCGATGGTCAGCCCGTGGTCGCGCCCCAGGAACCCGATGCCGCCGGCGGTGGCCAGGCCGCCGACGCCGACGCCGCCGTAGTCGCCGGAGCTGAGCGCCCACCCGTACGGCCGCAGGGCCGCGGCGACGTCCATCCAGCGGGCTCCGGGCCCGATCCTGACCAGGCGGCCCGGCCGGTCGAGCACCTCGATGGCGTCGAGCTTGGACACGTCGATGACGATGCCGCCGTCGTTGGTGGAGCGGCCGCTGACCCCGTGCCCACCGCTCGCCGTAGGCCTTCTTCAGGTGGAAGACGATGGTGGAGTCGTCAGGCGTCTCGATGGCCTTGAAGTCGTCGAGCTTGCCCTTCATCTTGTACGGG
>NZ_JBFAMX010000479.1:0-8027 GCF_040659615.1 Nonomuraea sp. NPDC049784 | reverse complement strand
CGTGAGCACGCCGTCCGATGCCCTGGTGGGTCCGGTGGCCGTGGCCGCGATCCGCCGCCTGCACGTGGACACGCTGTTCCTCGGCGTGCACGGGATGAGCGTGCGGGCCGGGTTCACCACGCCCAACCTGCTGGAGTCGGAGACCGACAGGGAGCTGGTGGCGGCCGCCACCAGACTGGTCATCCCCGCCGACCACACGAAGTGGAACACGGTCGGCATCAGTACGATCGCCGAGCTGAGCGAGGCCGACGTGGTCATCAGCGACGCGGGGCTAGCCGAGGACGCACGCACGGAGCTGGCCGAACGGGCCGGAGAACTGATCATCGCGGAGGGCTCTCCTTGAAGCGCACCATCACCCACCTGGCCGACGGCCGAGAGCTGATCTATTTCGATCGGCGTGACGACGCCGACAGGAGCGCGATCGACCGGCGGACGCTCGACCCCAGGCCGGTGGCCTCCGAGCTGCGTTACGACCCGCTGACCGAAGAGTGGATCGCGATGGCGGGGCACCGGCAGACGCGCACGTTCCAGCCGACCGGCTCGGCGAGCGAGTGCCCGCTGTGCCCGTCGTCGGACACGCGGTCGTCGGAGATCCCGGCGTACGACTACGACGTGGTGGTGTTCGAGAACCGGTTCCCGTCCTTCTCCGGCAATTTCGGGACTTATCAGGACGTGGGTGGGTTGAGCGATGTTCGCCCGGGAGCGGGGAGGTGTGAGGTCGTCTGCTTCACCTCCGAGCACTCGTCCTCCTTCTCCCGGCTCTCCAGCGACCAGGTGGAGCTGGTCATGGAGGCGTGGGCCGACCGCACGGCCGAGCTGTCCGGGATCGAGGGCGTGGAGCAGGTGTTCTGCTTCGAGAACAGGGGCGAGGAAATCGGTATCACGCTCGCCCACCCGCACGGCCAGATCTACGCCTACCCGTACATCACGCCCAGGACCAAGCTCCAGCTCGCCGCGGCCAGGCGTTACACCAAGGGCAACCTGTTCGCGGACGTGCTGGCCGCCGAGCGGGCCGAGGGGACGCGGGTGGTGGCCTCCAACGAGCTGTGGACGGCGTTCGTGCCCGCCGCCGCGCGCTGGCCGTACGAGGTGCACATCTACCCGCACCGGCAAGTGCCCGACCTGGCCGCGTTGTCGGAGGAGGAGCGCTCGGCGTTCGCGCCGCTCTACACCTCGGTGCTGCGGGCCTTCGACGGCCTGTTCGGCCTCGTGATGCCGTACATCTCGGCCTGGCACCAGGCGCCCGTGCGGCGGGATCGCGAGCTCGCGTACCTGCACCTGGAGCTGTTCAGCATCAGGCGGGCGCCGGGGAAGCTCAAGTACCTGGCCGGGTCGGAGTCGGCCATGGGTGCTTTCGTGAACGACGTGCTGCCGGAGGAGGCCGCGCGTATGCTTCGATCACAAGTAGATCACTATTAGATTTCTAATTAGGGTCGCATTACTCGTGATCTACCACTAGCATCCCATTTGCACCGGCCGTAACCGCCGTTGCACGCCTAATCCCGGGCGTGTCGCCCGGGAGCCGGGGACCCACCTCGTTCTGGGGTGAATCCGACCACGTGTCGGTAGGGCACCTCCACGCCCGAACCCGTCAGCTAACCCGGCCGGCAGAGGGAGAGGAACATCCACGTGGCGGCTCCGTCCCCCGTGACGCTTGCCATCGGTCTCATCACCGCCGCGGTCATCGCCGTCCTCCCGGCAACCGTGGCGTCGGCGGCCCCCAAGCCCTCGGAGACCGAGCTCCGCGCCCAGCTCAAGCAGCTCAACAGCAGGGTTGACAAGCTCATCGAGAAGTACAACCTCAAGCGCGTCGAGCTGGCCAAGGCGCAGCAGGCCGCCAAGGCCGCCAAGGACCGCCTGGCCACCGCGGAGCAGACGCTGGCCACGGCCGAGCAGCGGGTCGCCGACATCGCCAGGATGCGCTACCAGAACCACGACCCCTCGGTGCCCGCCATCCTGCTGTCCCAGAACGCTCCCGGTATGGCCCTGCTCGAACAGCTCACGGCCGAGCAGCAGGCCGTCGTACAGGGCGTGGCCAAGGCCCGCGACGAGAAGAAGCAGGCCTCCGACCAGGCCGCCGCGCTCGCCACCCAGATCAGCGCGGACGCGAAGGACGTGGCCAAGCAGCGCCAAGAGGCCCAGGACGTCATCAAGGACATCCAGAAGAAGCTCCAGGACCTGGTGCCGTTCGGCCCCGGCCGCAATTCGAACGGCAGCTGGGCCCCGGAGCTGCCCACGGGCTCGGACAACATCACGGCCCGCACGCGGCTGATGAAGGCGGAGGTGGCGAAGAACTTCAAGCTGCCGTACGAGGTGGGCTGCTTCCGCTCCGGCTCCAGCGGAGAGCACCCGCTGGGGCGGGCCTGCGACTTCATGATGAGCACCGGCGGCACGATGCCGGCGGCCATCAACAACGCCCTGGGCGACCGCATCGCGGACTGGGCACTCAAGAACAAGGGCAAGCTCGGCGTCAAGTACGTGATCTGGAAGCAGCGCATCAACATGGGCTCGGGCTGGCGGGCTATGTCGGACCGCGGCAGCATCACCGAGAACCACTACGACCACGTGCACATCTCGATGAACTGAAAAAAGGGGGCGAACAGCATCTGATGTGCTGCTTTCGCACCCTTCGCAGGCAGCGCCACCCGGATGGCGCAGCAACTCGGCGGCGCGGCCGTGCTTCTACCCCATGCGCGTGACGAGCAGCCCGCCCTGCACCTAGGTGCACCCCTGCCGGGCACCTAGATCGATTCTCCCGGCCGGCGCCCGGCCTTAGCGTCGGAGGCATCAGACCAAGGGAGGCAGGCAATCGTGACCACCGCACAGAAGACCGGCGCCACCGGCCGCGTCCGCAACATCGCTTTTTGGGTTCTCCAGGCGGTTGTGGCAGGCTTGTACCTTATGTCGGCTATTGGCAAGTTTTCGAACGCGGAGCCGGCCGCCTCCACATTCGAGGCGATCGGCTGGGGCGACTGGTTCCGCAACCTGGTGGGCGTGCTGGAGACGGCGGGCGCAGTGGCGCTGTTCGTGCCGCCGCTGGCCGGAGCCGCCGCGCTGGCGTTCGTCGTCCTGATGGTGTGCGCGACGCTGACCGAGCAGTTCGTGTCGGGCGGCGGCGTGGTGCTGCCGCTGGCCCTGCTCGTGCTCTCCGCCGCGATCGCCTGGGGGCGCAGGGCCAGCACGGCCCGGCTGTGGGCGCGGATAAGCGGCGCATGACGGACTTCTTCGCGGACGACCCGATCTCCCAGCCGCTCACCTATCCCGGCCGGATCCCGGCGACCTCGGGCGTCCTGGTCGACGACGCGTACGTGCCGTTGCGGCCGGTCGCCGGAAGGCGCCCCGCGGAGTGGCACGCGGGCCACGAGACGCTGGGCGCCCTGCTGGCGCGGCACGGCCGCTCGCACGCGCGCCACCGCGTCGCCGCCGTCGGCTCCAACGCCGCCCCCAGCCAGCTGCGCAGGAAGTTCATCGACCACGGGGTGCGCCCGATCGTCCCCATGACGGTCGCGGACGTGCGGGGCATCGCCCCGGGCGTGTCCGCCCATGTGAGCAGGTGGGGGTACGTGCCCGCCGCGCCCGTGGAGACCCCCGGCGAGACGTCCAAGCTGTTCGTGCTCTGGCTGGACGAGCGGCAGCTCGCCGCGCTGGACCTGACCGAGCCCAACTACCACCGGCGTCCGCTCACCCATCCCGCGACCCTGGAGTCGGGCCGGCGGATTCCGCCACCGTTCGTCTACCAGGGCAGGCACGGCTGCCTGGCCGACGGCGCGGGCAGGCCCCGGCGCCTGACGCCCCAGCGAGCTCTGATCCAGTCACTCCTCGACGAATCCGCGGACTTACGAGCCCTCTGCGGTGACACCCCCGACGACTTCGTCCGCAACGTCAAGGACGAAACCATACGAGAGGGTGTCCATCGCCACTTCCAGGCCAGATAAGGTCAGACCTCGTGACTGACACCCGGATCCCCCCACCCCTCACCGGCGACGAGCGGACCGTTCTGAACAACTGGCTTGAATGGCACCGCGGCACCCTGGCCGTCAAATGCGCGGGCCTGTCGGACGACCAGCTTCGCCTGCGCTCCGCCTCGCCCTCGACGCTGTCCCTGCTCGGCCTGGTCAGGCACCTGGCGCATGTCGAGCGGGTCTGGTTCCGCCGTGTCCTGAACGGGGAGGACATCCCCAAACTCTGGGACAAGGATCGCGACAACGACGCCGACTTCAACGAGGTGGACACCGCCTCTGTGAAGGAGGCCTTCGCGACCTGGGAGGAGGAGGTCGAGCGTGCCCGCGCCATCTCGGCCGCCAAGCCGCTGGACGCCGTCGGCGACCGCAACGGGCAGGACTGCGCGCACCGCTGGATCATCGTCCACGTGATCGAGGAGTACGCCAGGCACAACGGCCACGCCGACCTCCTGCGCGAGCGTATCGACGGGGCGACCGGCGAGTGACGGCCCACGCGTACGCCCAAGCGGCGGGGTCACGCGTTCAGCTACGGTCCAGGCTTTTGAAGATCTTTTTGGGGAAGCCCCTCGGGCTGGCCGGCGCACTGCGTGCCTACGGCCCGCTGGACTCGCCGTGGTCCCGATACAGGGTGGGCACGTGGCGTGGTGAGCGGTCCCGGTGGGGCGGCGTGGCGTGGTCAATGCTTTTGACCACGGAGTGGGCCCACGGGGCGCACGTAACGGCGGCTGACCGGCATCCGGTCAGCGGCCGTTCTCCTGGAGGTCCTCAGCCACGTGCGGCGGGTGGCGCGTATGTCGGCTCCGCCGTAACGGATGAATCAAGGCTTGGTGTGAAAATTAAGCCTCGGTGCGGAAAAGCGCCCACACGGCCTTGCCGCCGCGGGCGAGGGGGTCCCAGCCCCAGCACTGGCTGTACGTCTCGACGATGTAGAGACCGCGCCCGTTCTCGGAGATGAAGTCCGGCTCCTTGGGGCGCGGCACCTCGTCACTGGGGTCCGCCACGGCCAGCAGCACGTGCGGCTGTACGCGCATCAGCAAGAGCTCGATCTCACGCCGCCCCGCCGCGTACATCGCGTAGCGGACCGCGTTCGTCACCAGTTCCGAGACCACCAGCGCGGCGTCGTCGCTGAGCTCGTGCAGCCCCCACCCCTGTAGGGTTGAGCGGGTCACGTCCCTGGCGGTCTTCACGGAGTCGGCCTGAAAGGGCAACGGGCACGAGGTCGTGTACGGTTTGCCGCCCATGAGAAGGCGGTCGAAACCCACCTCGCGGGTGATCTGCAAAGCATCGGCAGTGGCCAGAGGATCCTCCACCATGCCGCCGATACCTCCCCGTTCAGCCCAAGTTAGTGCATGTTTGGCCCAATATGCACTAAGCCATCATGGGTCACGATCGCGGCAGCTGCAAGACCCAAATGCACGTGCAGTTGCATTGTGCAGCAGCAAGCGGCGTTTTGGGGCATTAGTCTCCTAATCGGACACGAGGTTGAGACCTTGTCATACCCGGCAATGTGGTGTCACTGTGTGTGCGGACCTTGATAGGAGGCAAAGTGACGCAGAACCAGCCGGGTTCCGGACCGACGGCGCTGCGCATCCTCCTGGGCTCCCAGCTGCGCAAGCTCAGGGAAGCAAAGAACGTCACTCGCGAGGAGGCCGGCCACCTCATCAGGGGCTCGGAATCCAAGATCAGCCGCATGGAGCTGGGCCGAGTGGGGTTCAAGGAACGCGACGTGGCGGATTTGCTGACCCTGTACGGGGTCGTGGACAAGCAGGCCCGCTCCGCCGTACTCGACCTGGTCGCCACCGCCAACGAGCCGGGTTGGTGGCACCGGTTCAACGATGTCCTGCCCACGTGGTTCCAGGCGTACGTCGGCCTTGAAGAGGCCGCCGCCAGGATCAGGACCTACGAAGTCCAGTTCGTGCCAGGACTCTTGCAGACCAAGGAGTACGCAAGGGCTGTCGTGACCGCCGGGTCGGCGGGAATCGGGGCCGAGGAGATCTCCAGGAGGGTGGATCTCCGGCTGGAGCGCCAGCGGATGTTCGAGAGGGCGGACGGGCCCGTCTTCTGGGCCGTCATCGACGAGGCCGCGCTACGGCGCCCCATCGGCGGCTTCGAGGTGATGCGGGCCCAGATCGAACACCTCATCGAGCTGATGCGGCAGCCCAAAATCACCATCCAGATCATGCCGTTCAGCTTCGGCGGGCACAGCGCGGAGGGCGGGGCGTTCAGCATCCTGCGCTTTCCCGACTCCGACCTGCCCGACGTCGTGTACGTCGAGCAACTGGCCAGCGCGCTCTACCTCGACAAGCGCGAGGACGTGGACCGATACACCGAGGTGATGGAGCGGCTCTGCGCCGTGAGCACCACCCCGGACGAGACGGTCGGGCTGCTGCGGACGATCGCGGACGAGTTCTGACAGGCGAGTTGCGGATGATCGCGGACGACTTGTGGCGGTGACGGCGTCGTTGTTGGGTATGCATCTGCCCTAGACTGGCCTTCGGCGTTGGATCCCGCCGTGGCGGAGCATGCCCAACACCGCTCATGTGGGCGCGGCGCGTGGGCCGTACCGATGGACGCGCCCGCGATCACTCGTAGCTTGATCAAGGAGACCATTCCGTGAAGACCGCTGTCGAGGAGCTAAGCCCGACCCGGGTCAAGCTCACTGTCGAGGTGCCGTTCGACGAGCTGCGCCCCAGCATGGATGCGGCGTACAAGAAGGTCGCGCAGCAGGTGCGCGTCCCCGGGTTCCGGCCTGGCAAGGTTCCGGCCCGCATCATCGAGCAGCGCTTCGGCCGGGCGGTGGTGCTGGAGGAGACCCTCAACGACGCGGTGCCCAAGCTGTACGGACAGGCCGTCGACGAAGCCGACGTGTTCCCGGTCGCTCAGCCTGACATCGAGGTCACGAAGATCGACGACGGTGAGCAGATCGAGTTCACCGCCGAGGTCGACATCCGGCCCAACTTCGACGTGCCCGACTACCAGGGCCTCGAGATCACGGTCGACTCCGCTGAGGTCTCCGACGAGGACGTCGACAAGCAGCTCGACTCGCTGCGCCAGCGCTTCGCGACGCTGACCGGCGTCGAGCGCGCGGCCGCCAACGGCGACTTCGTCGTGATGGACCTCCGTGCCGAGATCGACGGCGAGAACATCGAGGAGCAGCAGGCCAGCGAGGTCTCGTACGAGGTCGGCGCCGGCTCCGTGCTCCAGGGCCTCGACGCCGCGCTCGAGGGCATGTCCGCGGGCGAGGAGAAGAGCTTCAAGACCGAGCTGGTCGGTGGCGAGAACGCCGGCGAGAACGCCGACGTCATCATCAGCGTCAAGTCGGTCAAGGAGAAGGTCCTGCCCGAGCTGGACGACGAGTTCGCCCAGCTCGCCAGCGAGTTCGACACCCTCGACGAGCTCAAGGCCCAGATCCGCGAGCAGTCCCGCCGCAACAAGCTGATCGACCAGGTCGTGCAGGCCCGCGAGAAGGCCCTCGACACGCTGCTGGAGCAGATCGACATCCCGCTGCCGGAGAGCGCGCTCAAGGCCGAGGTCGACGCCCGCAAGCACAACCTCGACCACCAGGTGGCCGAGAGCGGTCTGAGCCGCGACGCCTTCTTCCGCCTCTACCAGACGACGGAGGAAGAGCGCTTCGCCGAGTTCGACACGAACTCCGCCAGGGCGCTCAAGGTCGGCTTCGTGCTCGACAAGATCGTCAAGGCTGAGGAGCTGGGCGTCTCGGAGCAGGAGCTGACCAACTTCGTGGTGCGCCGCGCCATGGAGATGGGCGTGCAGCCGAACGAGCTGGCCAAGCACCTGGCCGACAACGACCAGCTCACGCTGGCCATGGTCGAGATCGTTCGCGACAAGGCCAAGGCCGTCCTGGGTGACGCCGCCAAGGTCGTGGACACCGAGGGCAACGAGGTGGACCTCAAGGCCATCTACACCGAGATCAACGGTGAGGAGGTCGTGGAGGAGGAGCCCGCGGCCGACGAGGACAAGCCGGAGGCGTAACCTCTTCCGCCGGCGGCGCGGGCCCTGAGGCCCGTGCCAGGGCGGTCACGGTCCTGAGCCCCCGAACCGGCC
>NZ_JBFAMX010000478.1:0-8033 GCF_040659615.1 Nonomuraea sp. NPDC049784 | reverse complement strand
GCCCCCGCCCGGATCGCCGCGGAGCTGCGGCTGCGTCCCGGCGACACCGCCCTGCGGCTGGAGCGGGTCCGCGAGTTCGCGGGACGTCCCGCCGTACACCAGGTGTCCTGGGTCCGCCGGCCGGCGGCCGACCAGATCCGCGACCGCGACTTCACCGCCGTCTCCCTCTACACGGCCCTCGCCGACGCGGGAGTGACGGTCGCCCGGGCGTCCGAGGTGGTCCGGCCCGGTTTGCTCGACTCCGCCGCCGCCCGCCACCTCCACGAGCCGCAGGGCAGCCCGGTGCTCGTCAGCACCCGGATCACCTACACGCTCGACGCCACGCCCGTGGTGTCCGACCATGCCACCATCCTCGGCAGCATGATGGAGATCCGCACCGAACGCGCCGCCACCGGCCTCTCTCTCACCTGGGGCGCCACCAGCTGAGAACCTCTGTGCGGTCTATCCCACCGTGGCGACGAGCAGGTTCTTGCGGACCTTGCCCGTCGCGTTCCTGGGCAACTCGCTCGCGATCTTGAACGCGAAGTATGGGAGAAAGGGGCAGTGTCCCTTGATCACCTTGCCACAGACTTGGGCCAAGTCCATCCCGGCCTCGCGTCACGGTGTAGCCGGGCCATCGAGCGGACGCAGGTACCGCGTCGTACGGCGTTCGCCTGTGGCACCTCGCGCCAGCTCCTAACAGCCTCATGAGAACGCCACTGGCGCACGGTATCCGCCACGACCAGGCGGCGGCGCCGCGCTCACGGCCGAGGGGCGGAACCGGGAGAGACACAATGGAGCAATGTCACTACACCAAGGTTCGACAGTGAAGCTGAGCGGCGATGTGGAGATGCCGCTTCTGGGGTTCGGCACGTGGCAGATGCGTGGCCGCCAGGCGTACGAGGCCACGTTGGCCGCGTTGGAGACGGGTTACCGGCACATCGACACCGCGACCATGTACGGCAACGAGCCGCAGATCGGGCAGGCGCTGCGTGACAGCGGCCTCGACCGGCGGGACGTCTTCGTCACCACCAAGCTCCCGGCCGGTAACGCGGGCCGGGAATGGGAGACGATCCGCCAGAGTCTCAGAGAACTGGGCACCGACTACGTGGACCTGTGGCTGATCCACTGGCCGACCGGGCCGGACGAGCTGGTGCGGACATGGGAGGAGTTCCTCGCGATCCGGGAAGGCGGCCTGGCACGGGCGGTAGGGGTGAGCAACTTCAGCCCGGCCCAGATCGACAAGGTGACCGCCGCCACCGGGCAAGCCCCGGCGGCCAACCAGATCCCGTGGAGCCCGTCCGGGCACGACGCCCGGCTGCTGGCCGAGCATCGCGACCGCGGCATCGTCGTCGAGGGGTACAGCTCCCTCAAGGACACTGACCTGCGCGACCCGGTCCTGGCCGAGATCGCCTCCCGGCACGCGGTGACCCCGGCCCAAGTGGTCCTGCGCTGGCATCTCGAACATGGCATCGTCATGATCCCCAAGTCGGCCAACCGCGGCCGGATCGAGATGAACTTCGATCTGTACGCCTTCGCCCTGGATCAGGAGGAGATCTCCCGCATCGACGCCCTCTCCAACTGATCGGGCGCCCGCCAGCGTGCACGGACTTGGGCACCTCGCGATGGTCGTTCCCGGTCTTCGGGCTGGCGCACTTGTTCGGGTTCTATCCAGCAGGTTTGGGGGTGCACTGGAGCTCGCTTCCCGAGCCCGCGTTGATCGTTTCCCAAGTCGCGGGGCAAGAGGCGAGGGACGCGATCACGCCGGCCCGCCCCAGCTTGACCTTGCTGGTTCCGCGCACTCCCATGCCGCTCCCGATGAAGGTGCGCCTGCCGTTGCTCAGGTGCACCTCCTTGGACAGGTCGGTGGAGGCCTGGCCGTAGAACTCGGCCCTCGCGCCGGCGCCGCGGGCGAGCATGCGCGTTACGCATCCATGGCGGGCCGATCGATACGAGATCGGCTCCAATCACCTCTGCCAAGACTTCGGGCCGGCGAGGGCCCGCGGCACGCTTACGCCGTCGAGACCCCGCGCCCGGGCTGCGCAACATGCTGGACGAGGCGGTCGCCCATTGTGGCGTGGCCGTCGTCCGTCGGGTGTGCGTCGTTCTGCAGTCCGTCGCTGATCGGCACCCGCTTCATGCCCACCAAATGTACGTGCTTGCCCTCGCGCTGCAGCCGTTACCCGGGTGAGCGCAGCAGCCGGACGGCGTCAGCGATGACCACCCCATCTGCGGCGTTGCTCAGCTCGATCCGGCCTACCCCCTCGGTGATGTGGAACGTGCCGAGCGAGACCCAGGAGCCGCCGCGCGGTTCCGTCACCCCGCTGCTGCGCTGACTGATCCGCACGAGCGTGGTCCCGTCGGCGTGGCGAATCCTGAAGGGCGCGTTGCTCGCGCGGTTCGCGTGCCCGGTGAACGAGACCTGTACCTCGTAGTCGCCGGTGTGCGGGACCACCGGCCGCCATCGGACGACGCGTTCGCCCGTGCCGGCTGGCGCCCATCGGTAGTTGCCGCCCCGGTAGCCCGGCACGCTTGCGCTGGCCGACCAGGTGCCGCTGATCACCTCGTAGCCGAGTTCGTCGTTGTCGACCACCGCCTCCTCCCGGACGTCGGGCTGCGAGGGCGCGTCGATCAAGCTCAGCGTGTCCAGCGAGACCAGCCTGCCGCCGCCGCGGCCCACCCCGGACGCGGTGAACCGGATCTTGTGCGAGCCGGATGTCAGCTCGAGGCTGCCGAGTTGTGCGACGTCGTAGCCGTCAGCCCGGTCGGCGGTGGTGTCCACCAGCGCGACCCGGGGCTTGAGACCGTCGACCGTGACGGTGACCAGACCTCCGGCAGCGCTCCGGAAGTAGCGCAGCAGCAGCTCATAGGTGCCCGGCGTCGGGACGTTCACGGTGTATTCGACGTAGGCGCCGGTCTGAGACGAGGTGAAGACCACCCGTTTCCCCCCACGGGCCACGGGGTCCTGGACGACGGACATGGTGCCGCCCGATGTGGCGGCGCTGGCGGTGAGATCGAGGAGCCGTTCGGTGTAGCCGGGCCCTCCGGACAAACTGTCACGGCCGCCGCTCAGCCATTCGAGCGAGAACCGGCACATGACCACCCGGCGGGGGAAGCTCGGGTTGTCGCCGTCACGGCCATACAGGAGCAGGATCCTCCCATCGGAAAGCCGGCCGAGCTCTGAGTAGTACGACCGCCCCTCGTTGATCACCCGGCTGTAGCGGAAGGAGTGCGCGTCGTCGTAGCTGATCGATACGGTCAGGTTGGTACGCACCGGGGAGTCGGGGCGGCTGAACAGCACCCTGCTCACGTCGGACGTGCCTGGCCCGCCGGTGTAGCGCAGCAGGCTCGCATCCACGGCGTTGAACGTGCCGGTGGCCCCGTCAAGACGCGGCGGCGACCAGGTCAGCCCGCGATCGACGCTGACCGACACGATCCGCTGCCGGTTACCGCCCGCTGCGGCCCGGCCGTTGATCAGCACCGTGCCATCGGACCTTTGGACGAGCCTGGCCTCGTTGATGGGGTAGGCGACGGAGACCGGCACCTCCCCTGTGGCATGCCAGGTCTGGCCGTGGTCGTCACTGTAGATCGACGCCACGCCGTAGTAGCGTTCCGTGACAGTGTTGCCTGTGACCACGCGGCGGTGGGCGCAGTTGAGCAGCAGCCGACCGTTGTCCAATTGGATGCCGTGTCCAGGGCCGGGGCCGTGCAGCTTCCATTCGTATGGGAAATGGCCGAACAGGCCGGACATGTCACGTGGCTCGCTCCAGGTGCGACCGCCGTCGCCGCTGGAAATCATGTACAGATCGCCGATGTCGCCGGAGCAACTGGTGTTCTCCGGCAGTCGGATGGAGAGCATGTAGAACAGGAAGATGTCGCCGGTGATCCGGTCGAGCACGAAAGTCGGGTTTCCCCACGACTGGCCATCGATCGAGGCGAGCAGCGTTTGCGTCGGTTCCCAGGTGTCACCCCCGTCGGGGCTACGACGGACAAGCAGGTCTCGGGGACCAGCATCGCAAACCTCGTGCCGGCCTTCCGTGACGACCAGGACAGTGTCGTCCGGCAGCACGGCCAGCCCGTGAACGTGGTAACTCTCCAGCGGATCCACGGTGTTGTCCCACAGCGTCGTCTCGTCGAACGGCGTCGCCGATCGCCGTAACCCCGTCGCACCCGCGGGTAAGGCAGAGCCGAGTGCGGCAGCCAACGACGCTGCGGCGACTGTGAGGCCGAAGGCTCGGCGCCCGATGAGGGAGTGACGGGAATCCGGCTGTGACATGTGCTGCCTCCGGCGGTGGGGGATGTGGGGCAAGGGCCAGCCATCAGTCAAGTACGGGTGCGGGGCGGACACGTGACGGCCGCCGCGCGTTTGGGAGATCATCTCACCGGATGAGGGAGACGCCGATCACATTGCCCGCCTTGACATAGCGGCGGATCAACTCCAGCGCACGGATCATCGGCGGATGGGCGGTGTTGTTGCTCTTGAACTCCAGTGTCTCCAGCAGCGCGATCCTGGGCGTGATCGGCTATGTCGCCTTCCTCGTGGGCCCGCCCGGTCTCGGCTTCCTGCCCGCCACCTCGTCACGAGGACGGCGCACCGATCGCGAACACTTCCATCAGCTGCGCAAGGGTGCGGTAGTACCCGATGAGGACGACCAGCTCCACGACGCCCTCGGGTCCGAGCACCGTGACCGTGGCCTCGTACTCATCGTCGTCCAACGGGCGAGGGTCGTCCTGCAGGCGTCGGCACAGGGAGTAGGCCGCCGCCTCGGTGGGATCCTCGGAGGTGAAGGTGCCGAGGGCCAGGGCGGACAGCTCCTCTTCGGTGAGCCCTGCAGCGCGTCCCACCCGCTCGTGGGCGTATCTCTCGAAGTCGCTACCGGTGGCCGCGGCGACAGTGAGGATCGCGATCTCGCGGGTGCGGGCACTCATTCGCGTGTGATAGCGCACCGCCGCTCCCAGATCCTGGAGCGGCCCGCCGAGGGCGGGCGTGTACAGCATCACGCCGAAGGGCCCGTTCAGAGAGCCATCCCGGTCCTGGAGCGCGAAGTGCTGGGGCCCCGTGACGCGGGGACCCGAGGTGATCTGCTGGTAGAGGGCCAACTGCTCCGCGCTCAGCTCGGCTTGAGTCAGTTTCGGAAGCCGGGGATCAGTTGTGTCGTGCATGCCCGATGTCCTGTCCGTTCTCGTCGTGTCAGAGGTGGGTGGTGAAGAACCGCGCGACGGCGGCGATGGTCTCGTCTTCATCGAACGCGGAATCCTCGTGGTTGGCGCCGTCCAGGAGCATGGTCCTTGCCTGGCCGCCGACCGCCCGTACTGTCTCCGCGAGCCATTGGCTCTGCTGAGCCGTGGTGATGGCGTCGCTCGTCCCGTGCAGGAGCAGCATGGGAGGGCTTCCGGGGTGGACATGCGTGATCGGGCTGAGGGCGCAGAGGTGCTCCTCGGTGAGCTCTGACTCGGGTACGCCCGCGAGCTCGGAATGGTCCGCTCGGGTGCCGATCAACCAGCCGCCGCCGTGGAGATACAGGACGGCGGGCACGCCCGCCGGATCGAGGACGTCTGGGATGTAGAGGTCGAGCAGGAGGTCTGCCGTGTCTGTCGAGGCATAGTGAAGCTCCTTCACGACGTGGACGGCATGGCGTCGGGTCATTGCTTGGTTGTTCCCCCTCGTATCTCGGTGATCTGTGCCCTCCGGGCCGTCGACGCCGTGGTCGGATCAGGTGCCATTAGCGTGTCGCCGCAATGGCCGCGAGGACTCGCTCCTGCGAGCGGCGAGCAAGGTCCAGCGCCCGGCGCGGGTCGCTGGTCACGAGCTTGCCTCCGCGTTTGACGATCCGGCCGCCGACCAACACGGTGTCGACGTTGCCCGGGTGGGCGGCGAGTACTACCGCTCCGGCGGGGTTCGAGACCGGGGCCAGGTTAAGGTCTTCCGCTCGGATGAGGATCACGTCGGCTTGCTTGCCGGGCGTGAGGGAGCCGGTCCTGTGGGCGAGCCCGGCCGCCTGGGCGCCGGCCAGGGTGGCGAACTCCAGGACGTCGTGCACCTGGAGGTTCGCGGGCGCCCCCAGCGCCCGCGAGTGCCCCCCGCCCATCCACGTGCGGTAGTACGCCAGGAGCATGCGCATCTGCGAGAACATGTCCCCAGAGCATTTGGTCTCGGTGTCGCCGCTCAGGCTCGGCCGGATGCCCGCGGCGAGCAGCCGGTCGAGGGGGATGTCGCCCATACCGGAGGAGTTGAGTTCGCAGTGCACGCCCAAGGAGACGGACGCGCCGGCGTCGGCGATCATCGCGAACTCGTCGTCGGCGCAGCGCCAGCAGTGGACGAAGGTGATGTCGTCGCCGAGTACGCCGGCGTCCCGCATCTGGGTGACGGCCCGGTGGCGTGCGTTGTGTTCGTACGCGCCGACGTGGACGGTGGTGCGGGTGGCCAGGTCCCGGGCCGGGCGCAGGTCGCCGAGCCACACCTCGCGCCGGGCCACTTCGGGTCCGCGAGCGGCCATGGCCAGGGTCAGGAGCTGGTCTTCGGAGGCGAAGTACTGCTCACGCAGGCAGCGGATGTCCTGCGGGTGGCCGAGCGCGCTGTCGTTGGTCCACTCTCGGGCCGGCGGCCAGCCGTGGGCGAACACGGCGCGGATGCCGGACTCGGTCAGGGCCTGGACGGCGGCGTCTGAGTGGCCGGGGGAGATCTGGACGTGGGACCAGTCCACCAGCGTGGTGATGCCGGAGTCGAGGGCCGCGAGGGCGCCGAGGAGGTTGCCCGCGTACACGTCTTCCGGGCGGTAGCCGGCGCCGATCGGTCCGGTGGTCGGTGAGGAAGTCGTCCAGGTGCCGGGCGAGCGGGTGCTCGCGACCGAGCTGTTCGACGATCACTCCGGCGAGCAGCCGGCCGCCGCCGTCGAGCCGGCGTACGGCACGCAGACGGCGAAGGGTTCCGCGTCAGCCCGAGCCGAGGACGCAGAACTCGTTGCCCTCCGGGTCGGCCAGGACCGTCCACGGCACGTCGATCTGGCCAAGGCTGATGTCGGTGGCGCCGAGAGCCCGCAGCCGGGCCAATTCCGCTGCTCGATCGTCACCGGGGTACGGCGCGAGGTCGAGATGGACGCGGTTCCACACGACCTTCGCCTCAGGCGTGCGCAGGAACTCCAGATACGGCCCGACGCCCTTGGGGGAGCGCAGCACCGCGTGATCGTCGGTCACCTCGTGCAGGGTCCAGTCCACCGCTTGGCCCCAGAACCGGGCCATGGCCCGCGGATCCGCGCAGTCGACCACCACCGCCGCGATCGGCCCGATGTCTCGGTAGATCTCCCGAGGCTCCAGCACGCAGAACTCGTTGCCCTCCGGGTCGGCTAGGACCGTCCACGGCACGTCGCCCTGGCCCACGTCGGCGGGCGTCGCGCCGAGATCCGTCAAACGCGCGACCAGCTCCGCCTGATGAGCCGCAGAAACGGTGGCCAGATCGAGGTGCACACGGTTCTTCACCGTCTTGGGTTCCGGGGAGGCGACGATGTCGACGCAGACGGCCGCGGGGTCGGGCCAGACGAACCCCACAGGCAGGAGGTTGATCACGCCGGGTCCCTCGCTGGAGACACTCCAGCCGAGCGTCTCCGCCCAAAACCGGCCGAGCGCGGATTCATCCCGCGCTTTCATATTGATCTGAACAAGCTGCATCGCCATACCGCGGATCCTATGCCCACCTGGCTAAACGCGACGAACCGCGCACCTCCTGCTCATCCGGCGGCACCGGGCAGGTCGGGGCCTTCGCCGAGCTGCCGAAGGCCTTGGGTGGGCGCGAAGGCGGTGATGGCGTAGCGGCCCAGGCAGTTGAGGTGGGCGTGGCCGAGGGGGCTGAGGTGGGCGACGTCGAGGCGCTGTCCGCAGCCGGCGTCCCGGTCTACGCCGAACGTGGCCGGCACGGCGGTTTCGCGTTGCTGCCCGGTTTCCGGACCGAGCTCACCGGACTGAACCACGACGAGGCCCTTGCCCTGCTGGTCGCCGGATCGCGGCGCGGCGCGCAGGTATTCGGCCTCGGCTCGGCGCTCGCTTCGGCCATGCTCAAG
>NZ_JBFAMX010000477.1:0-8047 GCF_040659615.1 Nonomuraea sp. NPDC049784 | reverse complement strand
GGCAGATGTACGGGCGAGCCGGCTTCGTGCTCCTCCGCCATCGCATCCTGCTCGGCTAAACCACGGTCCGTCACCACCGAAAGTGCGCCAGAGCCCAAAGAACGGTGTGACTCCTGATCATGGAGGACGCACCTGATGAGTACTGTGATCCAGGCATCGGCCCCGGCCAGAGTTCGGGTCTGGCCGTAGGGGGCGTCGTGCTCTGATGATGGTCGATATGGACGTTGTTCGGTGGGTGCGGGTTGGACTGCTGCAGACGGTGTCGGTGGTGTTGTCGGTATGCATTGCGGTGGCCTGCAATCAGGTCCTCAACGGTGGCGTCTGGAACTGGTGGTGGACGCTGGCCGCGGTCGCATTGACTGGGGCCGGGGCTTTTGTGACTTTCCTGCTGGCGCGCCGCCCAACCGCCGCTCCGGGATCCGACAGCCCAAGTCCTGGGCAGATGGTATCTGGCACGTCCGCGAGCGGAATTCAGCAGGTGGCCGAGGTTCGGGGGGACGTGATTTTGGGAGGTGGCCGTGTTGGGCGTCGCACGGCCTCGTCTCCAGGGCCTGAGCCTGTACCAGCAGGGGACGAAGAACCCGAGGCCGGTAGCCAGAATGTCCGAAATTCGCGGGTTGACGGCACAATCATGCAGGTCTATGGCGTGGACGGCGACCTGGAGATCGGCGGATCGTGACCTCCCCTCCAGATCAGCCGGACTCTCCACCGCAGCAGTCGGTGACTGAGGCGACCGTACTTGGGCATGTCCTGCAGATCTCCGGCGTGACGGGAGATGTCAGGATCTCGTTGGGGCAGGGCGCTACAGGACCAGGCGGCCCGGTCGGGCGGCCGCTGAGCGCGGTCACCGACCCATTCACCTTGGAAGTACACCGGCCGATCACCGTCGATGGGCCACCGGGTCACGATCTACCGGCGCTGCCGCCGTACGTCGAGCGGGCGCATGACCGAGAGCTCGCAAAGATCGTCCGGGCGGCCGCAGAGGGTCGGAGCGGGATCGCGGTGCTCATTGGCGGATCATCCACAGGCAAGACCCGAGCATGCTGGGAGGCGCTCGACCCACTTCGGAGCATGGGCGGTTGGCGGCTATGGCACCCTTATGACCCGACCCTGCCGGAAGCCGCTCTCACCGACCTCGCCAGAGTAGGACCCCAGACGGTGGTGTGGCTGAACGAGACGCAACACTACCTCCGCACCGTCGACGACGCAGGAGAGTGTGTCGCGGCCGGGTTGCGGACGATTCTCACCGACTCCACGCGTGCTCCGGTCCTGGTGCTGGGCACACTTTGGCCAGCTCATTGGGACACTCTGACCAGCAGCACCAGCCGGTTTGAACAGGCCCGCGCGGTCCTGTCCGGCGTCGATATCGCTGTCCCGACCGCTTTTGATGACGAGCACATGGTGGTTCTGAACGCCTGTGCGGAGCAAGACCAACGGCTCGCTGAGGCTGTCGCCAACGCCGACGCGGGTCACGTCACCCAGTATCTTGCCGGTGTGCCGGAGCTCATGGCGCGCTATCGCCATGCCGCTCCGACCGCCAGGGCTTTGATCCACGCCGCTATGGACGCTCGACGGTTCGGTCACCGCCGAGCGCTCTCGCACACGCTCCTGAAAGCCGCTGCCAGTGCCTACCTGTCCGACACCGAATGGGACGCCCTCAACGAGGACTGGTTCGACGTTGCCCTCTCCTACGCCGGCAGGCCATGTAAAGGGGTCCCTGGTCCGCTGACCCGGATCCGTCCCCGTGTTCTTGGACCCTCACCGCAGGCCGCCGACCAGGCTGTATCAAGTGAGCCTAGGTACCGGCTCGCTGACTACCTTGAACAGCACGGCCGTTTCTCGCGCACCCACCAGATGCCACCCAACGGGTTCTGGACCGCGTTGGCCGACCACGCCCATCCCGGCGACCTCAATGCCCTTGGAAATGCGGCCTACGACCGAGGCCTGTATCGAGATGCCGCCCAGCATTGGAAGAAGGGCGCGACTCACGGCAGCCCAGGCGCTGCCCGCAACCTGATCGGTCTCCTCCTCGAACTCCACCCAGCCGACCGGCGACCAGTGCGATGGGCTGCCGACCACCTCGCCGGCAGCGACGCGTATTCCGTGTCCTGCTTGCTGGGAGTGCTGCACGAAGAGCAAGCGCATGAGGAGGTCATCGGTCTCGCTGATCGCGCGGCAACCGATTTCGTGCTCCACGAGGCGTCCGCTGTGGCGGAACTACTGAAAGGGTTGCAGGCAGTAGGAGCCCGAGAGCAGATCGACTCCCTGCTGGCACGCGACCCCGCGGGCCAGGTCGGCCTCGATGATGGCGCGGAGGGCATGGTCAAGCTGCTGAACGCATTGTTGCGTGTCGAATCAGACCAGATCTTCGCGCTCCAGTTCAATCGCCCCGATCACGCGTCGGCCGTGGCCGAGCTGCGTCAGAGTCTCCTGGCTCGCAAACAGATCAACACGTTACTTGCTCGGAATCCGTCGTCTTGCCCGCCGCTTCAAGAGGCGTCTGCAGTGGCGAACATGCTAAGGGTTCTCCTCGCAGCCGGCGCACAGGACCAGATTGGCGCCCTGCTGGCACGCGACCCTGCCAGCCACGTTCATCTTTCCGATGCCAGCGGCGTCGCACGGTTGCTGACGCAGCTGCAGCAGGTTCAGACGCCTGGCCCATGGGGTGAATTTCACTCACTACCGGGCTTCATCAGCTGGTCCAACCGTCCACCAGTCGATCCGACGGACAACCAGGCGATCGCACAGGACCAGATCCAGGAGTTGCTGGCCCGTGACCCGGCAACCCACACTTCCCTGGACTCCCTGTCCTCTCTCAGTGAGCTGCTGGCTGCACTACGAGCTGTCGGGGCGCAAGAACAGTACAGAGCGCTCACCGAACGCGCCGTCACGCACCTTGCCCTCGACATCGTGGGCGCCGCTACCCTGGGCTCACTCCAAGCCAGCGGAGCGCACGACCTGGCCGCCGGGTTGACCGAGCGTGCCATGGCGCAGATTCCGCTTGGCGATACGCGCGCCGTGATGAGACTGCTGGTAGCGCTACGGGCGCACCGTGCTCAGGATCAGATCAGCGCATTGCTTGCGCGTGACCCCGCGACACACGTTTCGCTCCACGACGGGACCGACACAGCCATCCTGCTCGAAGAGCTCATGGAGATCGGAGCACAAGACCAGGTTCGCATGCTGCTGGCGCGCAAGCCGGCCGCTCACGTCCAACTCCACGACGCCTATGGCGTGAATCGGCTGCTAGAGAGCCTGCAGGAGTTCCAAGAGCATGACCAGGTGAATGCCTTGCTGGCCCGCGCCCCCGCCGCTCACGTCTCATTGCACGACACCCAGGCTGTGAGCTTGCTGCTGCGATCGCTGAAAGCCCTCGGAGCACAAGTCCAGGTCAAGGCTCTCGCCAGGAGAGCCGCCACCAGCCTCCCCTTGGATAATGCGAGGAACGTGGCCGCACTGCTGGAGGGACTACGGAGGGTTCGGGCGGGAGATGAGATCGCTGCGCTCCTGGCACGCGACCCCGCCTCCCACACCCGGCTCGACGACCCGGCAGACGCAAAGCGGCTCATCGAACAGCTGATGGAAATCACGAAACCTGAAGAGCAGACAACCTCTTACGCGGCTGACGGCTTCATAACCATCGAACAGCAGGCCATCGAACTCCTGGACCCCGACGGCAAGGAAGAACTGAAGAACCAGCTCGTCCGGTTGACGGCCCGGTTGCCTGCGGTAGGGCTGTTCTGGCTGTACCAGCGCTACAGCGGTGACAGCTACTGGTTCGGCCGAGAACCCAACGGCGACCCGGCTCCAGCCTGGGACTGGGGGGACGTGTACGACCGATAGCCGGCCCGCTGTCCGATCCGGGGCTGCGCCTGCCGAAAACCATATCTGGGCGGCGGCGTGACTGCGGGCGGTCCGCGAGGTCCAGGCGGCTTGGCCTACGAAAATAGGAGGCGGCAGTCACATGCCCATGCCAGCATGGTCGCTTTGTACCCGATGTGAAAGGACCTGAGTGGCCATGCCTAGCGCCATCACTTTGATCCGCTCCGCTTCTCTGTCCGACGTCGCTCAGTACGCTTATGCAGCCACGGCGCCTGCCGAGTCACGACTCATCTTCCTCGCCGGAGCGTGTCCCCTGAACGAGGACGGCTCGACGGCAGCGATTGGGGACTACGCAGGTCAAGCAGCGAAAGCCATCGAGAACATGCAGACGGCCCTCACTGCCGCTGGCGCATCATTGCAGGACGTCATCAGCACAAGGGTTCTCGTCGCGTCCACCCGGCAGGAGGATCTGGGGGCTGCCTGGAAGATAGTCCGGGAGTCGTTCGGTGAACATGACGTACCGAGCACCTTGATGGGAGTCACCGTGCTTGGTTACGACGACCAGCTCGTTGAGATCGAAGCCGTCGCCGCCGTACTTGACTCCTGAGGGTAAGCGTCCAATCTGGCGCAAGCGGACACGGTTAGAGCCTGTATAGAAGCCGGTTAGAGCCATTCGTTGATTGCGGCGATGAGGACCGTGGCTTCGTAGCGCACGGCCAGCTTGTCGAAGCGGGTCGCGACCGCACGATGGCGTTTGAGCCGGTTGATGCCGCACTCCACAGCATGGCGCTGCTTGTAGACCTCGGGGTCGAAGGTCGGTGGCCGGCCGCCCATCGACCCCTCCTTACGACGCTGACGTCCTGATCGGCCTTGCTGGGAATCGTCGCTTTGATGCCCGCCGCCGCAAGTAGGCACTGTTGGCCCTGGAGGTATAGGCCTTATCAGCCAGCACCCGATCCGGACGGGTACGGGGACGCCCGCCACCCAGACGCGGTACGCGGATGCTGTCGATGACCGCGGTGAACTGCGGGCTATCCCCACGCTGACCGGCGGTCAGTGACGATCGACAGCGGCTTCTGCCCCTGGTCACACGCCAGATGCAGCTTGGTGGTCCATCCTCCGCGGGACCGCCCCAACCCATGATCAGCCGGCTCTACCCAATTCCCACCGGGCGGCTCAGCTTGGAGATCGCCTTTTTCCGCGCGCCCGCGGCGTGCTGGTGAGCTCGGACGATGGTGGAATCCACGCTGACGTCCCAGGTGATGCGCCCGGCCGCGTCCGCCAGCGCCTGCAACGCGGTCAAGATCCGCGGCCAGGTGCCATCGCGCTGTAATCGCCGGAACAGCGCATACACCGCCGACCAGGATCCGTAGCAGGGGGGCACATCCCGCCAGGGCGCACCGACTCGTACCCGCCAGCGGATCCCATCGATCAGCTGCCGCTTGCTGGACAACGACGGCCGGCCTGATCGCTTCGGCACCGGCAGCAACGGCTCCAGTACCGCCCATTGTGCGTCAGTCAGGTCGAACCGCCGCGTAACCGCTGAGGTGGCCACGAGGTCTCCGGTGTTCGGTTCGTTTGGTCGACGAACCACCTATCGGAGACCGCGCTCGTTGTCGATTGACGACACGCTTCGAACCATCAGGCCAACGCCCACTCCATAGCGGACTTCGATACAGGCCCTAGGGGCTCCTTGCCTCCACAGTGGCTCCGTTCTGATCTCCTCACCGGAACGGATCGCACGTGTTCCCTCGTATCGCATTGGCGGCCACCGCCCTCACCGCCCTCCTGGCAGCTTCGCCAGCTGCCGCGAGTTCCTCTGACGGCTGGCAGGATGACGCCGGCTGGGGCTCGGTCACGGTCTCGGCCGACCGCAAGCACATCACGGTCTGCGACCTGAGCCGGGACGGCCGCGCCGTCCGGGTTATACGCCACCACGTACCTGCAGAAGTGGACCGTGGTCGACTCCGACGGCGCCCGCTGGGGCTGCGGAACCGACACCACCCACCTCAGCCGCATCAACGTCTTCAAACTGTGCAAAGGCGGTACATTCGGCTCCTGCCGCCCCTCAATCTAGGTCTCACGCGCCGGCTTTCTCCGGTAGGCCGGGGCGACCGGTCAAGCTCGCACCGCCTGCGTGCATGGCGACAGCTGAGCGGCAAGCTAGGGCCTGGCCGGGTCATCCTCAACTCCCCGAAATTTGCGCACGTGAGATCCGGCGGTCAACGACCATGGTAGGTGTGGACTACTCCGTACAGGTCGAGGTCGCCCCGGCCCAGAGCACGCTGCAACTGGACGAGTTGCAGCGCCATGGTGTGAGTGCGCTGCTGTCTCGAGGACTGAGCAGTGTCGAACAGGCCAACGGGCCGGATGGAGTCGAACTTGATCTGATCGACTTCCAGGTCACCACCTCCCCCCGAGGGGCGCTGCTGGTCGTGGCCGTAGAGACGTCGGCGTTGGAGTTCACCGAAGATGGCGTCCAGCACCTCATTGAGGCGGTACTGGAACGCAGCGAACTGCTCGCGGACTGGCTCGTCGTGCGCTGTGAGGTCGGCATCACCGACGAGGCCTTGCACGCCGGCTTGGCCCTGCCGGATGAGTTCCCATCTCATGATGATCTGGCGCAGCATGCTGCAGCGGGCGCTGGGAGGGCGCAAGCGAAACCGGAGTGCGACGAGGAGAGGGGAAGGCAGATCCGGGCGGCGCTGACCGCCGAGGCCTCCCGGTTGAAGGCGTTCGGTCTCGAACACTTCGGGCACTACGGCGACGAGTCCGACGACACCAGCCCAGCCACCCAGGAGAATGCCACGCTGGCCGCGGGAGCGTTGATGGCGGCCACGGACATCCTCATCGGCCATCTGATGGACGATGCCGAAACACTGTCAGCAGAAGACGCCACCGTCGCCGACGATCCTGGACTGGTGGCCCTGCCCGCCATCGTTATCTGGGCTAGTCAAGCGAACTAGCTGGTCAGCCGCTTGAAGGTCGTTAAGGCACGTAAGGCAAGTGGGCTGACCGCGTCTGCCGAGCCGGTGGGATCGAGGGCTGCAGTTCTGTCGGAATCAACCGGGGATCTTTCGGGTGCTCACTATTTGCAATCAATTGATTACCGACATGTAGGTGATGTGCGGCTGACTGCTGGAGGGGAGTCAGCTCATGGGGGGCGGCATGGGCGGCTGGACCTTCGCTCACGCGTTCGGGCGCCCATGTCGTCCCGCTTGGCTAGAGTGCTGATGTCGAATGCGTCGTCGCGGCGATTCGCTGATTGCGACCGGACGAATACAGGTATGTAAGGGTGGGGCGGGTTCGAATTCGGGGGGAGCCGAACCCGTGACAGGCGCGGGCGTCTGGCTGACTGAGCTGACGACGGACGCCCGCGTTCCCCAGAGTGCTGTCTCCCACCGCGGTTTGGGCCCCCAGCAGTCACATGATCGACGCGAATCCGGGCAGGGTGGGTCGCGTGAGGTGATTCCGGTGGAAGACCGCGGCCAGGGCCAGAAGGACGGACTGACAATCGGGATGTGGCACTCGGACGTGTGCCCGGTGATCGACCTGCAGGGCGAACTGCAGGCAGCGACCGTCAACGACTTCTTCGACCAGATGGGCCGTGTCCTGGCCAACCGGCCCGACGTGGTCGTTGTGGACCTGTCGCGGGTGGCGTTCTGCGACTTCGACGGCGTGGCTGCGCTGGTCAGCGCATATCGGCGCGCCCGGCAGCTCGGCGCCCGGCTGGTGCTGGCCGGGGCGCAGGGCAGATGCGCTCAGATCTTGCACCGCACCGGCCTGAACCAGATCCTCCGTCCGCTGCCCGTCGAGGCCGAAGCGGCCGCCGCGATACCGGCCTGAACCTGCGGGAGCCGGAGGTCGCTCCCCCCGCCCTCGGCTCCCGCAACCTCTCGCAGAGTAAACCCGCACCAGGAAAGGATCACGGCGAGCATGGCAAAGATCCGCTCTGCTCGGCGTGGAACAGCAGGAACGGCGCCGGGACAAATCTAGGTTCAGGCCAGTGAACCCACCGATAACGCCTGGTAGGCGGCGCAAGGAGCCGCCGAAGTGATCACAGTCATCGTCTTCGCCATGGCGGCGCTCTTCGCGCTGGAGGCCGTGCTGGGGCTGGCGCTACTCGGCTGGGGCCTCGTCGAGCTCGGCGCGTTCCTGCGCTGGCACCCGGACGGGGCAGCCGGTGGCCTGCGCGAGCTCGCGACGGGTGCCCGGCGGGTTTGGG
>NZ_JBFAMX010000476.1:0-8050 GCF_040659615.1 Nonomuraea sp. NPDC049784 | reverse complement strand
GCGCCGCGCCCAGCGCCAGGCTGACCCAGCCCAGCGCGCGGGCCAGTGTGTCGGATTTCGTGCTCATGCGTCCCCTCACATGACTGGTCGAGATTCGTGCCGGACAAGCGGCGGGCGTCTCAAGGCCATGAAGGTTTCGCGTGGCGCGATCAGCTCGTGCCGGACTCCCCCGCGCTCCGGCCAGTACCCCATTGACCTGCCATGACACCAAGCGGTCACCTAGCAGAGCGGGAGGCGGAGCACGAACCTGGTGCCGTGAGGGCTGTCCTCGATCTGAAGGCTGCCGTGGTGCGCCTCGGCGATCTGCCGGGCGATCGGCAGGCCCAGTCCGGTGCCTCCGGCGTCCCTGTCACGGGCGGTGTCCAGCCGGGTGAAGCGCTGGAAGACCAGCTCGCGCTTGTCCGGATCGATGCCCGGCCCGTCGTCGGCCACTTCCAGCATCGCGATGCCGTACGGGAAGCGCTGGGCGTCACGCTTGGGGCTGGGCGCCTGCCGTACGTGGAAGGCGATGGTGCTGGCGGCGTGCCGCTCGGCGTTGTCGATCAGATTGGTGAGCAGGCGTGACAGCTGAAACCGGTCGCCGGTCACCACCACACCGGGCTCGAGCGAGTACTCGAACCGCTTGTTCGGCTTCGGGCGCCTCTCGCATTCCGAGATCACGAATTCGGCCAGGTCGATCGGCTCGCGTTCGACCTCTCTGCCCGCCTCCAGCCGTGCGATGGTCAGCAGGTCGCCCACGATCGCCTCGAGCCGGCCCACACTGCTCAGCACGGTGTTGCCTAGCGTGGGCACGCTGGTCTCCTCCGGCGCGTGCAGAGCGTCCTCGACCTCGGCTCGTATCGCGGCGAGGGGGGTTCGCAGCTCGTGGGAGGCGTCCGAGGTGAAATGGCGCTGCTGTTTCATCGCGGCCTCCAGCCGGGCCAGCGTCCGGTTGACGCTGGCGGCCAGGTCATGGATCTCATCCTGGCTCGGCGGAAGGGGTACCCGCCGGTCGGGACAGGTCTCAGTGATCTTGTCGAGTTCCTCTCGGACGGCGTTCACCGGCCTGAGGGACTCGGTGACGATTCGATGGCCGATCGTGGTGATGGCCACGGCCATCAAGGCGGCGACGCCGATCACCGTCCCGGACAGCCACGGATCGACGTACAGAGGGACCTCGGGAGAGGAACTGTAAACGACCCAGTCGTCTCCCGTCCGGTAGGCCGACTGCGCGACCACGAGGTTGCACTCGCCGGAGGGGAAGACCCCGCCGCATACGACCGCGGTGGAGATGTTCCTGTGGTCGGGGGTGAAGCCGGCCATGACCGGCTTGCCCTGCAGCTGCGGCGACGAGGCGACGACCTTCCTCGTGGAGTCGACGATCTGCAGGTTGCGGTCCTTGTGCTCGACCAGCGGCATGACCACCTTGTTGTGCTCCACCTGATGGGCCACGCGGCCGCCGTCGGCGGAGAGCTCTCCCAGGAGGTCGGCTGTGACGTACCGGTGGATCGCGATCATGACCGTCGCGGCCAGGAGCCCGGACAGCAAGGTCGCCACTACCCCGGTGAACAGCGTGATACGGGTTGTAATCGACCAACGTCGCTGCGTCTTCATGCGCCATCCCCTCACCCAGTCGAACACGCGGGCCGTAGCAGGCTGTGCACGAGGTGTTCGGGTAATGGCAAGGGGGGTTCCAAGACCTCGCCAAGTCTCAGGTGGGATCAGCGGCCGAGCGGGGTGATGGTGGCTATCCGCGCGGCGAGTTCGGCCAGGTGGGCCAGCCACGTGCCGTCGGCGGGGTCGGGGACGGCGACGATGACGTGGTCGATGCCCAGGGCGGCCAGATCGCCGCAGCGCTGGACACTCTCCTCGACGCTCTGGCCGTCGGGGATGCGCATGTGGAGGGTCTTCTCGATCTCCTCGTAGGGCCGTCGCAGCCGTTCGCAGTGGGCGCGCAGCACGGCGAGCTTGTGCCGCACGTCGGCGCCGTGCAGGAAGTTGCACGCGTCGGCGTACTGGGCGACGAGACGCAGGGTCTTCTTCTCGCCGCTGCCGCCGATGAGGATGGGCGGGTTGGCCTGCGGCGCGTTGAGCGTGCGTTCCAGCTGGTAGTGCCTGCCCTGGTAGGGCTTGTCCTGGCCGCTCCACATCTGCCGTGCGATCTGGAGCGTCTCCTCGAGCCGCTCGAACCGCTCGGCCAAGGGCGGGAAGCGGAGTCCGAGGCCGCGGGCCTCGGGCTCGTACCAGCCGGCGCCGATGCCCAGGACGGCCCGGCCGCCGGAGAGCGCGTCCAGGGTGCTGACCTGCTTGACCAGCAGGCCGGGCTCGCGGTAGACGGCGCCGGTCACGAGGGCGCCCAGGCTCACCCTGCTGGTGAGGGCCGCGGCGTAGGACAGCGCGCCGTACGCCTCCAGCATCGGATCCTCCACGGAGCCGAAGTTGGGGATCTGGAAGAAATGGTCCATCACCCACAGGCTGCGCAATCCCGCCTGGTCGGCGCCTTGGGCGACGGCGGCGAACCTGCCGGCGATGGCGGCGTCGCCACCGGGCCAGGTGAAACGGGGGCAGGTCAGACCGAGATCCATGGGGACACTCCTTGATCGGGGTGGACGGGGGTGCCCGCCGCGGGCAGGCCGTCGCCGCGGCCGCGGGCATGAAAAAACCCTCTCGCCTGGGCTGCACCCGAGGCGGAGAGGGCTCCGTAGAGGTCATTATCTCACGGCGGGCTTCATGACGTGACATCCCCTTTGCGATGTAGATCATCAACTTCTGCTACTCTGTGTAACATATTGATTGCATTGCGTAGTAACGGGGGCTCTTGTGAAGATCGCGTGCGTCGGTGGCGGACCCGCCGGCCTGTACTTCTCGATCATGATGAAACGGGTGAACCCGTCCCATGACATCACCGTCTACGAACGCGACCCAGCCGGGTCGACATATGGCTGGGGCGTGACCTACTGGGATGAGCTCCGCCAAAGTCTCCACCTTGCCGACCCCGAGTCAGCGCAGGTCATCAGCGAGAGCTCGGTCCGCTGGGACAGCTGGATCGCGCACGTCCACCACCGCGCGACGGTCACGGTCACCCACGGGGAAGTAGGCTTCGGCATCGGCCGGCACCGGCTGCTCGACATCCTCGCCGAACGGGCCCGCTCCCTCGGCGTGCGGGTCGAGTACGAGCACGAGATCACCCACGAGGACGAGCTGGCCGACGCCGACCTCGTCGTCGCCGGCGACGGCATCAACAGCGTGCTGCGCGAGCGCCACTCCGGCCACTTCGGCCCCGAGGTGACGGTCGGGCGAAACGCCTACATGTGGCTCGGCACCACCAAGGTCTTCGACTCCTTCACCTTCGCCTTCGTGGAGACCGAGCACGGCTGGATCTGGTGTTACGGCTACGGATTCAGCGAGGACCACAGCACCTGCGTCATCGAGTGCTCCCCGGAGACCTGGAGGGGACTCGGGCTCCACCAGACGAATGAGGCCGACAGCCTGGCCCTCCTGGAGAAGCTCTTCGCCGACATCCTGGGCGGGCACCCGCTCCTCGGCCGCGGACTGGCCGACGGCAGCGCGCACTGGCTGAACTTCCGCACCCTGACCAACCGGACGTGGTACCGCGGCAACCTCGTCCTGCTCGGAGACGCCGCCCACACCACGCACTACTCCATCGGCGCGGGCACCGCCCTCGCCCTGGGCGACGCCGCTCACCTGGTCCACACACTGCACGGCGAAACCCGGCTCGAGTCCGCCCTCGCCCGCTACGACCGGGAACGCAGAGCCGAGATCCGCGCCAGCCAGAGAGCGGCCCGCTACAGCGCCCAGTGGTACGAGAACCTCCCCCGCTACATCGACCTTCCACCGGAGCAGATGTTCGCGCTGCTCTGCGAGCGGCACTCGCGCGTGCTCCCGTACATGTCGCCGCGGCTGTACTACCAGATCGGCCACATGGTCGAGCGGATCTCCTTGCTTCCCATATTCCGGCGCCGACGCGACTCGAAGGCCACATGAGCATACAGATGCATGCATAAGTTATATGCCTATGTGATATAAGTTCCTTATGTTTCCCGATGCGAACGCTCCACGTACGAACGAGCTGGAGCTGGCAATCGGCCTCGCACGGGTCAGATCGATGATGCGTCTCCTCGACGTGCCCCGAGACCTGTCGATGACCGCCCTGTCCACGCTGGCGAATCTGGAACGGCTGGGCCCGCGCCGTATCACCGAACTGGCCACACTCGAAGGCGTCACCCAGCCCGCCATGACCCGGCTCGTCTCCCGCCTCGAACGCGAGCACCTTGCCGAGCGCCTGCCCGACCCCGTCGACGGCCGCGTGGTGGTGGTCGCCATCACCCGGCACGGGCGGGACGAGCTGGCCCGGCGCCGGGCAGCGCAGGCCAAGCAGCTGGCCGAACTGCTCGCCGACCTGCCGGAGGCCGACCGCGAGGCCATCGCCGCGGCGCTGCCGGCCCTGGATCGCCTGACCGCCCACGCGTTCAACGCCCTGACCCCCGCCACCCCACGCGAGGGCACCCCGCAGACCCCCGGAGAACACGCATGATCGAACCGAAATCCGCAGCCCCCAGCCCGTTCCGCCAGCCCAAGGCCGTATGGGCGGTGGCATTCGCGTGCGTGATCTCCTTCATGGGCATCGGGCTGGTCGACCCGATCCTGCCCGCGATCTCCGACGACCTGCATGCCTCGCCGAGCCAGGTGACACTGCTGTTCACGAGCTACCTGGTCGTGATGGCCGTCGCCATGCTCGTCACCGGCTTCGTCTCCAGCCGCATCGGCCCCAAGAAGACGCTGATCGCCGGCCTCGTGCTGATCGTCGTGTTCAGCGCGCTCGCCGGCACCTCCGACAGCATCGGCGGCATCATCGGCTTCCGCGCCGGCTGGGGGCTGGGCAACGCCCTGTTCGTGGCGACCTCGCTGGCCGTCATCGTGGCCGCCGCCAGCGGCGGCTTCAGCGGCGCCATCATCCTGTACGAGGCCGCGCTCGGGCTCGGCATCGCCGTCGGCCCGCTGCTGGGCGGCGCGCTCGGCCACATCAGCTGGCGGGGCCCCTTCTACGGCGTCGCGGTTCTGATGGCGATCGCGCTGATCGCGACCGTCGCACTGGTACGCCCGCAGCCCAAACCCGCCCGCAAGACCTCGATCCTGGACCCGATCAAGGCGCTGCGCCACCGCGGCCTGCTCGCCATGAGCCTGACCGCGCTCTGCTACAACTGGGGCTTCTTCACCGTGCTCGGCTACGCCCCCTTCCCCATGGAGCTGGACGCCATCCAGCTCGGCCTGGTCTTCACCGGCTGGGGCCTGATGGTGGCCCTCTTCTCCGTGGCCGGCGCGCCCTGGCTGCAGCGCAGGCTGGGCCTGGCCCGCACCCTCTACGGCAACCTCGCGCTCTTCGCGGTCGTCGTCTTCGTCATCGCGGCCTTCGTCGACAACCGCCCCGTGCTGATCACCGCGGTCATCGTCGCGGGTGTGTTCATCGGCGTGAACAACACCCTCACCACCCAGGCCGTGATGATGGTCGCGCCGGTGGAGCGGCCGGTGGCCTCCGCCGCGTACGGTTTCGTCCGCTTCATCGGCGGCGGCCTGGCCCCGTTCGCGGCCGGCAAGCTGGCCGAGCACTTCAACGTCCACGTGCCGTTCGTGATCGGCGGCTGCGCGATCCTGGTCGGCATCGCCATCCTCGCGACCGGCCACCGCGACCTGGAGCGCGCCGAGCGCAACCAGGCCGACGCGGACGCCCACGCCCGCCAGGGCGACCGCGAGGCCGAGCTCACGGAGGCCACCGAGGCGGCGGCCGGAACCGCCGGCTGAGTCCGGCCCGGGCCCACGAGATGATCTCAGTGTGTTGGGCGGGACATGTCCGGCGTTGAGCGAGGTGAGGCCGGTGACGGTGATGTGTTCCCCGGCCGGTGAGGCGGGCCTTTGGCCGCCCAGTCGCGGGAGGAGCCGGCGCCGGACCCCTCTCCCGCGAGCACGACGGCCGGAACGCGGGCCGCCTGGTAGGCGCGGGCGGCCTCATACACGGTGGTGGTCGCGCCGGGGCTGGTCGGCCGAGCACGAGGCCCTGCTGGAGTACGTGATCGCCGGCGACGCCGACTCCGCCGCCGCCGTCATGCGCGAGCACATCGACACCAGCCTGGGCGCCCAGGCTGGCTGGTTCTGCGTAAGCAGGACGGGGTGGACGCCTGAGCTCCTCCTCCGAGACATGCGGGCGACTCGATGAAGCCCACTGGGCGGGCGGTGGTAAGAATCTGCCGGGAGGACCCGCGTCGGCGGCGAAGGAGGAGTGTGGACGAGAGCGTGTCGTTGGCCCAGCTTGCCCATCGGCTGGAGGAGGTGGTGGGCGAGCTGCGTGGCATCCCGGTCGATGTCGAGCGGCTGGAGGACAGCGAACTCGCCCGCGAGCAGATCGAGCGCGCCGCCCGCTCGGCCGGCGAGCTGCGCGCCATGCATCCGGTGGGCTCGCCGGAGCAGGGCCGCCAGGAGCAGAAGAGCAGGCGCAGCGTGCTCGACGAGCTGCGGCGCGGCATGGCGATGCGCACGATCATCCACGCGAGCGTGCTGGACGACCCCCGCAAGGCGGCCCGGATCAGGGAGCTGCACGCCGCCGGCGACCGGCACCGGGTCGTCGACGAGCCGATCCAGCAGCTGCTCGTCTTCGACCGCACAGTGGCGTTCGTCCGGATCACCCCGGTCGCCTACTCGCCGGGCGCCCTGATGATCAGGCAGCAAGGTCTGATCAGCACTCTCATCGATCTGTTCGAGCAGACCTGGACCAGGGCCAGGGAGGTCACTGAGCCGGCGCACCGGCTGACCCCACGCGAGCGGGAGGTGCTCGCCCTGATCGCCGAAGGGCGCTCCAACAGCGCCGTCGCCCGCGCCCTGTCGATCACGGAGGCGGCCGTCGGCAAGCACGTGGCCGCCGTGTTCACCAAGCTCGAGATACCCGCGACCCAGGACGACAACCGGCGAGTGCTGGCGGTGCTCGCCTATCTGCGCGGGATCGCGAGGTAGTGCCAGCCCGACCACGTCAGAGCCCGCTGAACGCCGTGGCGGCGAACCTCCTGCGCGTGGCCGCCTGCCTGGGCACCGCGAGTGTGGTCGCCATGTGGTTCGCCACCGCCCGGAAGGTACGGGCCGCCGGGGGCCCGCGGCGGAACATGTTCAGCCGTGCTTACCTGGTCGTCGTCGCCGCCGAGGCGATCCTGCTCTTCGGCGGGATCCGGGTGCTGGCCGCCTGGGGACGTCCCGAGCAGACGAACGTGGCCTGGGTGGCGTTCGTGGTCGGTGTGCACTTCATCGTGTTGGCGCCGGTCTGGAAGGACTGGAGCATCGCCGTACCCGGGGCGGTTCTCACCCTGCTCGGCGTGGGCGGTCTCGCGCTGGCGTCGACGACCGCCGTCGCCTGGGTGCCGCTCGTCAGCGGGGTGATGTCCGGGCTGGTACTCCTGACCGGCGCCATCACCTTCGGCTGGCGCGCAGTGACTGCTCGGGCGGCCTAGGCTCCTGCCTCAGTTCCGCGGTGGGAGCTCGGTAACGGTGGCCGCGGGTTCATCGCTCGACGGCCAGCCGTACTCCCAAGCCGATGAAGATTCCTCCGGTGGCGATGTCGACGCGGCGGCGCGCGGCGTGCCGGCGGCGCAGCCAGCCTCCGATCCGGCCCGCGAGCACGCCGACCGTGCCGTCCACCGCGAACTCCAGCACGATCAGTACGGCGCCGAGGATCGCGAACTGCAGCCACACCTGGCCCAGGTGCGGGTTGATGAACTGGGGCAGGAAGGCGATGGTGAAGGTGACCATCTTGGGGTTCAGCAGATTGGTCAGCAAGCCGCTGGTGAACGCCCGGCGTCCCGGCATCCCTCCCCCGCCGTCCACGGGCATCTCACGCTCGACACCCTTGCGGTTACGCAACATCTGCACGCCGAGGTAGATCAAGTACGCGGCTCCGGCGATCCGTACCACGGTGAAAGCCACCGGCACCGCCTCGAAGAGGGCCGCGAGCCCCGCGGCGGCGACGGCGACGTGGACGGCCTCGCTCGTCGCCACTCCGGCCGTGGCGAGC
>NZ_JBFAMX010000475.1:0-8104 GCF_040659615.1 Nonomuraea sp. NPDC049784 | reverse complement strand
CACCGACCCGGGGGAGGGCCGCGACCTGGCCGCCACCAGGGTCGAGCTGGCCGATGAGCTGACGGCCCTGCTCGACGACTCCATCGGCCCCGACCCGCGCATCCCGTACGGGCTGAAGACCGAGCTCACCGGCAGCCAGGTCGTGGTGACCCTGCACAACGGCTCGCCGGTGCCGTGGCGAAAGGTCCAGCTGAGCCTGAACGGCGTCCGGGCCTACCCCGTACCGCTGGTGGACCCGGGAACGGCGATCACCGTGGGCTTCCCGATCCCGGGCGCCGGCCGGATCACGGCCCGCGCCCGCTTCACATCGGACGGCCGGTCGCACGCCTTCCGCGTCAGGGCAGACGGCCGACGTGGGCGAGCGCCTGCTTCACCAACATCCCCTGCCCGCCGGCCATCTCCTGCTGCACCGCCGGAGACACTGCGTCCTCAGGCGTGAACCACTCAAAGTCAAGGGCGTCCTGCCGGGGGCGGCAGTCACCCGCGACCGGGACGATGTAGGCAAGCGAGACCGCGTGCTGCCGCGGATCGTGGTACGGGGTGACGCCGGGGGTGGGGAAGTATTCGGCCACGGTGAACGGCTGCGGCGAGGCGGGGATGCGGGGCAGCGCCACATGGCCGAGATCCTTCTCCAAGTGGCGCAGGAGCGCGTCGCGGATCCGTTCATGGTGGAGCACCCGCCCCGAGACCAGCGCCCGGCTGACCGTGCCGTCTGACAAGATGCGCAGCAGCAGGCCGACGCGGGTGACCACGCCGGTGTCGTCGACCCGCACCGGCACGGCGTCGACGTAGAGAATCGGCAGCTGGCCCCGCACCGATTCGAGTTCTTCCGGTGAGAGCCACCCAGGCGTGGTTTCGGTCTTTTCGGTCATCTGCCGATCGTACGTCCCCGGGTCTCGCGCCCGGGAATCTTCCTCCCCGCCAGCCAGGACGAGGCGCAAGTGACGAGCACGATGCCGAAGAACGGCAGATAGGCGATGACTTTCCGCTTCATGTGATCTCCCTCGCCAGCCGCCTGCGCTGCTGCTGGACGGTGTACTTGGGGTCGTTCGCGGACTCCACGCCGGCGTGGAAGATCCCGAACCGGGTGCACGCCGAGCCCGCCAGCAGGGCGGCGCCCGCCGCCACGGCCGCGATCCTGCTGCGGCGGCCCGCGGTCATGCCGGCCAGCGCGCCCGCCAGCACCAGCACCTCGCCCGCGCGCAGCAGCCTGCTCCGCTTGAGCGGCTCGGCCAGCGGCCCGAGCCGCCGCTCCATCCGGACGGCGGCCACGCACTCGGCGGCCGCCCCCAGCAGCGCCGCCCGCCGGGCCGGGCCCGCCTCCGACGGCGGCGCGGCCAGCATCCCCAGCCCGCCCGCCGCGGCCGCGGCCGAGCCCGCGAACAGGAACGGCATCTCCCTGAACCCCTCGTGCCAGGTGGGCACGGCGGTGTCGCAGATCAGCGCGGCGGTGTACGTGGCCACCGCGGGCCCGGCCAGCGCCGCCCCGACCGTGGCGGCCCGCCCCAGGCGGGGGAACCGCCCGGCAAGGTCGGCGGCGGCCGCGAACCCGGCCTGCGGCCCGTACGCGGTGAGGATCCAGGTGCCCACGCTCATGGGCGAGGTCACCTTGAACACCCGCAGCATGTTGAGGAACCGCTCGGGCCGGCCCAGGTCGTGGATCAGCGAGTAGAGCGACCCGCCCAGCGCGCACACGGCCGCGACCTTGCCCGCCCTGGCCAGCCGGGGCCGGCCGGTGAGCTCGGCGGCGGCCGCCAGTGTGGACGACGCGCCGGCCAGGCCGCCGAGGAAGAGATAGCCGGCGATGTCCTGTGCCCGCCAGGTCGGCTCGTTCAGTACCGGCAGCCCGTAGTAGGAGTCGAAGGTCGCCTGCGACGGCTTGAGCCGCTCGCGCCTGTGGCCCGCCGAGCCCGGCGTGGCCTCGCGCTCGGTACGCAGCTCGGCCGAGCCGTCCAAGCGCACGTCGGTCTGACTGGTCATCCCCGCCTCCTCCATACCGGCAGCGCTGTCGCCGCCACGCCGGCCAGCAGGGCGAGTGCCGCGACCCCTGCGTGCCGCCACATCGACGGCAGGTCCCTGGTGGTCACCACGGGGTCGGGCGGCAGCCCGTACACCTCGGGCTCGTCCAGCAGCAGGAAGAACGCCCCCATGCCGCCCACCCCGTCGTCCGTGTCGTGCCCGTACAGGCGGGCGGACGTGACGCCCTGCTCGCGCACCTGGTCGAGCCGGCGCGCGGCCCGCTCGCGCAGTTCGTCCAGGTCCCCGAACTGGATCGAGTCCGTCGGGCACGTCTTGGCGCAGGCCGGCTCCTGCCCGTCGCCCAGCCGGTCGTAGCACATCGTGCACTTGGCCGCGAGGCCGCTGCTCTCGCGCGTGCCGATCACGCCGAACGGGCAGGCGGGCACGCAGTAGCCGCATCCGTTGCAGATGTCCTCCTGCACCACGACCGTGCCGTACTCGCTGCGGAACAGCGACCCCGTCGGGCACACGTCCAGGCAGGCCGCCTCCGTGCAGTGCTTGCACACGTCGGAGGCCATCAGCCAGCGGAAGTCCATGTCGCCGACCCCTGGCTCCTGGTGGCCGAGCGGACGCCGCTGCTCGATGAACGCGACGTGCCGCCAGGTGTCGGCGCCCAGCCCCACGGTGTTGTCGTACGACATGCCGGTGAAGGTCAGTCCGTCCTCGGGGACGGCGTTCCACTCCTTGCAGGCGACCTCGCACGCCTTGCAGCCGATGCAGATGCTGGTGTCGGTGAAGAACCCCACGCGGCCCATCACGCCTCCGTTCCGGTGCCGGCCGTGACGCCGGCCCGCCGCTGGTAGGACCTGACCAGCTCCGGCAGCGCCGGGCCGCGCGGGCGCCGCCCCGGCCGGATGTCGGCCGCCAGGGCCTTGACTTCCTGGATGTGTGAGTTGGGGTCCAGCGAGATCGCCGACAGCTCGTTGGCCGCGTCGCCCCTGGCCAGGCCGTTGGGCCCGTAGTGGAACGGCAGCCCGATCTGGTGCAGCACCCGGCCGTCCAGGTGCAGCGACGGCATCCGGTCGGTGACCATGACCCTGGCCTCGATGGCGTTGCGCGCGGTGATGATCGTGGCCCAGTCGCCGTGCACGAGCCCGCGCTCGGTGGCCAGCTCGGGCGAGACCTCGCAGAACATCTCCGGCTGCAGCTCCGCCAGGTACGGCGTGTGCCGGCTCATGCCGCCCGCCGTGAAGTGCTCGGTCAGCCGGTACGTCGTCACCACGTACGGGTAGACCGACGCCCCCGGCTCGTCGCCGCTCGGCTGGTAGCGGTTGTCCTCGTGCGGGTAGACCTTGCGCGCCGGGTTGCGCTGGTGACCGTAGAGCGGGTTGGCCACCGGCGAGTCCTGCGGCTCGTAGTGCGCCGGCAGCGGCCCGTCCACCACCCCGGACGGCGCGAACAACCAGCCCTTCCCGTCGGCCTGCATGATGAACGGGTCGATCCCCGACAGCGCCGCGATGCCCTGCGCGTCCGGCGGCGGCCGGTAGCCGGGGCTCTTGCCCGCCTCGAAGTCCGGCACGTCGAAGCCGGTCCAGCGGCCCGCGCCGTCGTCCCACCAGACCAGTTTCTTGCGCTCGCTCCACGGGCTGCCGTCCGGCCTGGCCGAGGCCCGGTTGTAGAGGATGCGCCGGTTCGCCGGCCAGGCCCAGGCCCATTCGGCGGCGATCCAGTCCTGCTCGGTGTGCGGCTTGCGGCGCGCGGCCTGGTTGACGCCGTCGGCGTACACGCCGCAGTAGATCCAGCAGCCGCACACGGTGGAGCCGTCGTCCTTGAGCTCGTGGTAGCCCGACAGCGGCCGCCGGCCGGGGTCCCAGCCGTTGATCTCGGCCAGCACCGCCGCGGCGGACGGCTCCTCCAGGGCGCCCTCGACCGGGTAGTCCCAGGTGAGCTCCAGCAGCGGCGCGTCCATCGGGTCCGTCGAGCCCGCCAGCTTCTCCCTGATGATCCGTCCCAGGTGGTACATGAACCACAGGTCGCTGCGCGCGTCCCCGGTCGGCTCGACCGCCTGGTGGTGCCACTGGAGCAGCCGGTTGGTGTTGGTGAAGCTGCCGCTCTTCTCCGTGTGCGAGGCCGCGGGGAAGAAGAACACCTCGGTGCCGATGTCCTTCGTGGCCAGCTCGCCCGTCTCGATCTCCGGGCCGTCCTTCCACCAGGTGGCGCTCTCGATCAGGTTGAAGTCGCGTACGACCAGCCAGTCGAGCTTGGCCATGCCCAGGCGCTGCATCCTGGTGTTCGCCGAGCCCACCGCGGGGTTCTCGCCGAGCAGGATGTAGCCCTTGCACGTGCCGTCGAGCTGCGCCAGCACCGTGTCGTACGTGCTGTGCGACCCCGTCAGCCTGGGCAGGTAGCCGAACCTGAAGTCGTTGTCCGGCTGGGCGGAATCGCCCCACCACGCCTTGAGCAGGCTGACCAGATAGGCGGGCATGTTGGCCCAGTAGCCGCGGTGCGGCGCGTCGGCCCGCAGGAAATTGCGCAGGTTCATGTGCTCGTGCGCGTGCGGCATCGGGATGTAGCCGGGCAGCAGGTTGAACAGGGTCGGCACGTCGCTGGAGCCCTGGATGCTGGCATGCCCGCGCAGGGCCTGGATGCCGCCGCCGGGGCGGCCGATGTTGCCGAGCAGCAGCTGCAGGATGCTCGCCGTCCTGATGAACTGCGAGCCGTCGCTGTGCTGCGTCCAGCCGACCGCGTACACGAAGTCGGAGGTCTTGTCGGGCCCGGAGTTCTCCGTCAGATGCCGGCACACCTGCATGAACAGCTCGCGCGGCACCCCGCACACCCGCTCGACCATCTCCGGCGTGTAGCGGGCGAAGTGGCGGCGCAGCACCTGCATGACGCAGCGCGGGTGGCGCAGCGTCTCGTCGCGCTCCGGTGTGCCGTCCATCGGCAGGCCGCCGGTCGCGCCGGACATCTCGGGACGGCCGGGCGGCATCCTGTCCATCGTCCGGTCCCGATCGCCGGAGGCTGCGGCGACCGTCATCCCCTCGTACTGCCAGCTCTCGTCGTCGTACGTGCGGGTCTCGGGGTCGAAGCCGGAGAAGACCCCGTCGAGGTCCTCGGCGTCGCGGTAGTCCTCCTTGAGGAGGGTGGCCGCGTTGGTGTAGTTGACCACGTACTCGCGGAAGTACAGGTCGTTCTCCAGCACGTGGTTGATGATCCCGCCGAGGAAGGCCACGTCGGAGCCCGCGCGGATCGGCACGTGCAGGTCGGCCAGCGCGCTCGTCCGGGTGAAGCGCGGGTCGACGTGGATGATCACCGCGCCGCGCGCCTTGGCCTCCATCACCCACTGGAAGCCCACCGGGTGCGCCTCGGCGAAGTTCGAGCCCTGGATGACCACGCAGTCGGAGTGCTGCAGGTCCTGCATGAACGTGGTGGCGCCGCCCCGGCCGAACGACGTGCCGAGCCCGACCACGGTCGAGCTGTGGCACACCCGGGCCTGGTTCTCGATCTGCACCACGCCGAGCGCCGTCAGCAGCTTCTTGATGAGGTAGTTCTCCTCATTGTCCAGCGTGGCGCCGCCGAGGCTGGCGATGCCCATGGTCCTGGCGGTGCGCTTGCCGTCCCTCTCCCACTCCCAGGTCCGCCGGCGCGTGTCGATGATCCGGTCGGCCACCATGTCCATGGCGGCGGCGAGGTCGATCTCCTGCCAGTCGGCCGCGCCCGGCGGCCGGTAGAGCGCCTTGTACTGGCGGTTGGACGCGGTGGTGAGCTGCAGGCTGGCCGCGCCCTTGGGGCACAGCCGGCCGCGGCTGATGGGGGAGTCGGGGTCGCCCTCGATCTGGATGACCTTCTCATCCCGTACGTAGACGTTCTGGGCACAGCCCACCGCGCAGTACGGGCACACCGACTTGACGACCCGGTCGGCCGTGGCCGTGCGCGCCCGCAGCGCCGCCGTCCTGGCCGACTTCGCCGCCGCGCCCCGCCCCGTGCGGTCCTCGCCGGTCAGCTGCCGCAGCAGCGGCCACCCCAATTTCATGACGCCCCCCAAGCCCCTGGCCGGGTTCCTGCCCTGCTGCCGGGAGGTGAAAACCCGCAGGTAGAAGGGGTCAGAACAGGCGCGCGGCGACCTCGTCCCATGCGTGGGCGTCGCCGGACGGCTCATAGCGGCGCAGCGGCTGCGAGGAGGCGACCAGCGAGCGCATCTCCTCCAGATCGGACACGAGTCCCGCCGCCCGCGCCTGCACCAGCACGTTGCCGAAGGCGGTCGCCTCGGCAGGACCGGCCACCACCGGCAGCCCGCAGGCGTCGGCGGTGAGCCGGCACAGCAACTCGTTACGCGACCCGCCGCCCACCAGGTGGACGACCTCGACGTCGCGCCCCGACAGCTCCATCGCCTGCCGCACCGCCCGCCGGTGCCCGAGCGCCAGGCTCTCCATCACGCATCGCACGTACGCGGCCGGGGACGACGGCGGCCGCTGGCCGGTGCGGCGGCACTCGGCGGCGATCCTGGCCGGCATGTCGCCCGGCGGCAGGAACACCGGCTCGTCCGGGTTGACCACGGCCGCGAACGGCCGTTCGCCCGCAGCCGCCTTCAGCAGCTCGGCCAGGTCGGAGCCCGGCCAGGCCCGCAGGCACTCCTGCAGCAGCCACAGCCCCATGACGTTGCGCAGGTAGCGGACGGTGCCGTCGATGCCCGCCTCGTTGGTGAAGTTCGCGGCCCGGCTCTCGGGCGTCAGCACGGGCCCCGGCAGCTCCACACCGGCCAGTGACCACGTGCCGCACGAGATGTAGGCGAAGGCGGGTCCAGAGGCGGGAACGGCGGCCACGGCCGAGGCGGTGTCGTGTGAGCCCACCGCCCTGACGGGCGCCGACCAGCCGATCTCCGCGGCCACATCCCGCCGCAGCCCGCCGAGCGCCTCGCCTGGCTGCCGCAGCGGCGGGAACAGCTCCGCGGGCAGTCCGAGCCGCTTGATCAGCGGCAACGCCCAGGACCTGGTGCGCACGTCGAGCAGCCCCGTCGTCGAGGCGTTCGTCACCTCGGCGCCCAGCTCGCCGGTGAGCCAGTAGCCGATCAGGTCGGGGATCAGCAACATCGTCGCCGCCCCGTCGAGCCGGTCGGCCAGCAACTGGTAGATCGTGTTGAACGGCAGCACCTGCAGCCCGGACACCTCGTACAGCGCCTCCGCGCCGACAGACCCGGCCACCTGCTCGGCCACGCCATGCGTGCGGTCGTCGCGGTAGTGCACGGGGTTGCCCAGCAGCGCGCCCGACTCGTCGAGCAGCCCGTAGTCCACCGCCCACGAGTCCACGCCGATGGACGACACCGGTCCGGCGTTGCGCAGTCCGGTGAGGATCTCCCGGTAGAGCCCGAGGACGTCCCAGTAGAGCCGGTCCGCCACGCGTACCGGGCCGTTCGGGAAGCGGTAGGCCTCGGTCAGCTGCAGGCCGTCGGAGAAGTCGGCCAGCATCACCCGGCCGCTGGAGGCACCGAGGTCGACGGCGGCGAAACGGCGGCTCATTGGGTGGACTCCCTGGCGACGAGCTCCGGCTGGAACATGATGTGCTGGTGCGCGTGCGTGTCCGGATTGTCGCACTCGTCCAGCAGCAGCTCGGTGGCGATCCGGCCGAGCTGGTATGTCGGCTGCCGCATCGAGCTGAGCGACACGGTGGAGGCGGCGGCGAAGTCGATGTCGTCGTACCCCATCAGCGCCACCTCCTCCGGCACCCGCACCCCGGACCGCAGCAGCGCGCGGAGCACGCCGAGCGCGAGCAGGTCGTTGGCGCAGAACACGGCCTCGGGCAGGCCGGTCGCGATCAGACCGGCTGCCGCCTTCTCGCCCGCGCGGGCCGTCATCGTGGCGGTCTCGGCGACCCTCAGATCGTCGGGGTCGAGCCCGGCCGCCCGCATCGCGGCCTTCGCGCCCTCCCGGCGCTCCACGCACTGCCTGATCGTCAGCGGGCCCGTCACGTAGGCGACGCTGCGCGCGCCCTTGGCCAGCAGGTGCGTCACGGCGGCCCGGCCGCCCGCGACGTCGTCCACGGCGACCGCGCACTGGTCGGGCCGGTGCGCCGGATGGTCGACCAGCACCACGCTGATGCCGCGCTCGCGCAGCCGGTCGAGCCTGCCGGGGTCCTCGCCGGACGGGGT
>NZ_JBFAMX010000474.1:0-8104 GCF_040659615.1 Nonomuraea sp. NPDC049784 | reverse complement strand
CAACCTGGTCGAACGCTGTATTGGCAAGCTCAAGCAATGGCGCGCCATCGCCACCCGCTTCGACAAACTGGCCACCCGCTACCTGGCAGGCGTCACCATCGCCTCGCTCATGCTCTGGCTCCGGCACGCCGAATTGTCAGACACTCCCTAGCCATCGACCAGCACACCGGTAGAAGCTGGAGGCGGTGGGAAGTGGCGGCCTCCGCCGAACCTCAGAGTGGCGGCCCACCGTAGCGCTGTGGAGTCCCGGGATGGCTTGAGCGACCCGCAACGCCCAGCAAGGAAGCATCCCTTGCGTTCAACACGGAGCATCCCTTGCGTTCAACACGGGCGGCGCCCGTGTACGCGTCGTCCTGGTCCACGCTCAGCGGGCCCCCTGCCGATTGGCCTGATCCCGGATACCGCCGACCACGGTGTCGAAGATCCGATCGAACTCCTCCACAGACCCGAAGCCGGCCTGCAAGGATGCGAGGGCCGCCATCGTCGGGTACGCGGTGGCGTTGATCGCGGGCATGTCGCCGGTCTTGTCGGATCCGCTGCTGAGGACCGCCAGCAGGTATCCGTTGAGGAAGCCGAACAGCATCAGTGGCGCGTCGGCGACCACCTGGTCGGGCAGGTCGGCCTTACGCATCGCGGTGACCAGTCGTTCCAAGGCGGTGAGGGCTACCGGCGAGGTCTGGGCGCGCGTGGCCAGCAGCGGGAATACTCGGGGGTGCCGGTAGGCCATCTCCCGGTAGCCGTGCGCCGTCCGGCGGGCGATCTCTTCCCAGTGGTGGGGTGCGTCATCCGCGGCGGCCGCCACCTCGGCGAGCACGGCCTCGGATATCGCGTCCAGCAGGGCCGCCTTGCCCTTGATGTGGTGGTAGATCGACATCGGGTCGACCTCGAGTTCCTCCGCGAGTCGCCGTACCCCAAACCGCTCAAGGCCGTCGCGGTCAACGAGTGCGACGGCGGCGGCGGCGATGCGCTCGCGGTCGAGCCCCGCTGAAGTTCCCTGTGCGCGTCTGGCCATATCCATTCCTCCCGCTTGCCAAACCTACATCGTAGAATTTACTGTGGAAGTCGAAACCTACGATGTAGGTTTCGGGAAGAGGCGGTCATGACCACAATCACCAACCGCGCTGCTGAACCACGCCCTGGGCGGCGAGGGGTACCCGGCCGCGTCCCTGGCTCCTCGCGCCGTGCGTACCCGCGCCAGGAACACCCGCCGTCAGCGTTGTGAACAGCGACAAGATCGCGGATCTCAATGAGCAGCCAGGACATCCCGGAGAGCTGGACGGCCACTCCTCGGAAGCCGCTGAAGGCAAGCAGTCATAAGCCACACGCGGCTCCTCACGGGCTGCCAACAAACCTTACGGAGGAGACATGGGCGAGGTCACCGGTGCACAGCAGCCATCGGCGGGCATCCGGTTGCGGCGGCAGGCCCCATACGAACAGGAGACCCGCATGCCCAAACTGCCCGAGCCACAGCTCGCCGACGCCGACGATGTGGTCCGGCTCGACCCGGTCTCCACCCGAATGGCCGTCGGCGCCAGCCACAACCTGAGGAGCGCCTGATGAGACCCCTGGAGATCCTTTCGTCGACCATCAACCTGCTGGGGCTCGCGATCGTGGTGATCCCCCGGCTGCGCGCGCTGCGCTGGCCAGGCTTCGTGGTGCCCGTCGCGCTGCTCCTGGCGGCAGCGCAGGTCCTCGTCGAAGGCCCGCGCTGGCAAATGGCCCCGGCCTACGCGCTGACCGCGATCTTGTTCCTGACCTGGCTGACCGGCATCGTCCGGCCGAGCGCCGTGCACGTCAACCGGCTGGTCGCCGGCTCAGGCGCCGGACTCGGTGTGCTGGCGGCCCTCGCCTCCGTCCTCCTGGCAACGGTGATGCCCGTGTTCCGCTTCCCCGAGCCGACCGGCCCGTCTACGGTCGGCACGACGACCTACCACTGGGTGGACGCAAGCCGTCCGGAGCTGCTCAGCGACACCCCCAATGATCATCGGGAACTCATGGCGCAGGTCTGGTATCCCGCCGAGCCTCAACCGTCGGCACCGCGCGCCCCCTACATTCAAGACGCCGAGGCGGTGACGCCGGCGATGGCGCGCCTGGCCGGCTTTCCTGAGCCCATCTTCAGCCAGCTCAGACATGTGACCACCAACGCCGTCGCGTCCGCTCGCATGGCTGCCGACAGCCCCCGCTACCCGGTGCTCATCTCCCTCACCGGGCTCAGTGGGTTCCGCGCCGCGAGCACCTTCCAGATCCAGGAGCTGGTTTCGCATGGCTACGTGGTCGTCGGGCTCGACCAGCCGGGCGCCGCCGCCATGACACGTTTCCCCGACGGGCGGGAGATCCCGGGGTGGCCCAGGGACAAGATCTACCCGCTGATCAGCCAGAGCTGGACGCCGCGGCCAGACGCGCCGATGCTCCAGGGGGAGGTGCTTCCCGACGGGATCATCCCGTACTTCGCGCAGGACGTCAGCTTCGCGCTCGACCGGCTCGCGGGTCTGAACGAGGCCGACCCCGCCGGCATCCTGACCGGCCGCCTCGACCTCGATCGCGCCGGCGTCTTCGGGATTTCGTTGGGCGGCGCGACCGGCGCCGAGGCGTGCGCGAACGACCAGCGACTCAAGGCGTGCTTCATCATGGACGTTCAAATGACGGCCCACGTCGTCAGGGTGGGCTTGCAGCAGCCGGTCTTGTTCATGACCCGCGATGCCGAGACCTTTCGTCTCGAACGGGAGCGCAGCGGCGGCTGGCCGGAGGAGGAGATCTCCGGGACCATCGAGACCATGACCGACGTGTATCAACGCCTGCCGAGCGTCGGCTATTACGTGGAGGTTCCCGGGTTTTACCACATCGACTTCACCGACGTCCCGGTCTGGTCACCGGTCACACCGCAGCTTGGCCTGAACGGGGCGATCGGCGCTCGGCGAGCACACGACATCATCAACGCCTACTCGCTCGCGTTCTTCGACAAGCATCTCATGGGACGGTCATCGTCACTGCTCGAGGGGCCGTCGAGCCGCTTCCCAGAAGCGCGGTTCATGCATCGCCAGGGCGGGCCAGAGCGGCCGTCAACCACCGCGCACCCCCAGTGACGGTGTCCATGCCGCCAGCTGGCGTGCTGGACGCAGTCGCGGCGCAGCGCCTCGCTCTTGAACTCCGGGGCAGGCACAACCCGACCGACAGCGTCGTCACCAACCCGACCAGGCCGATATGCCTTCGATCACCGGCGGAGTTCCACTGGCGTGGCTGGAGCGTGGGATCCGTTCCAGGGAGCCACGATGCGATGATCGAATAGGGTGTCCCGGCCGTGCTCGTACGCCCCGTCACGCGTCGTCAGGATCCGGCACTGCCGGACACGCCAAAACGCGCTGAGGCGGCACGAACCATCACCCGGCGGCACCGCGCGGCACTAAAGGATCTTGCTTCTAATCCGACGGTCGCAGACATCCGATCTGCCGAAGTTGTCAACCCATGGCCTTCGATCGCGGTGGGAAGGCGACATCTTCGTTGTAGGTCGCGCCCTTTTGCAGGCAGTGGTGAAGGCAGCCGAGCATCCGGTTGAAGGTGTTGCGCAGGGCGCTGGAGTGCCGGTCGCCGTCGTCTCGGCGGCGGTCGTAGTGTGCTCGGGGGCCTGGCGCTCGCAAAGAGGCGAAGGCCCAGACGTAGCCGGCGGCGGCCAGGCGCTGGTTCTTCACCTTGCGGTGGTGGACGATCAAGCTTTTACCCGAGGCGCGGGTGATGGGCGCCGCACCGGCGTCGTGCAGTGCGCTCACGGTGTCCAGGACGTGGGAGAGCTTGCCCTGGGGGTAGTGGCCGAAGCTGGAGCGCAGGGTGGTCATCCAGTCGTCGTCCAGGCGGGAGGCGACGCGGGGGTCGTCGGCGAGTTCGTCGCCGGTGATGCCCATCATGGAGGCGTTCAGAACGATGCAGGGGACGACGAACGTGCCCGAGTTCTTGAGCAGGGAGACGACTTCGTCGGTGTGGGCCTGATTCATGAAGACGTGGACCAGGCCGTCGATGCCCGCCTCGATGGCCATGTGGGTGGCGTCCAGGGTGAGGGTGAGCATGCCGTGCCGTTTGGCCTCGGCCACCCCGGACGAGCACACCGTCGAGCACGAGCGGCGCTGGCCCAAAGAGATCTGGGGGCCTTACCGCACCTTCCCCGAGCTGGCCAGCGCCCGCGACTTGGTGCGCCCACTGCAACGTCTGGATTGGCCCAGTAGAGCCGTCCCAATAACGGTAGATATCGGGACGGGCCGTGGGGGCCGGAGTTGGCCCCCACGGTGGGCTATCGGCCGCTGTGGTGATCGCCAGGGGGGTTCGGGCCGGCCGAGCGCCGTCGCCGTATCTGGGTGGTGAGGTTGAGGATGGCGGTGCCAGGTTGAGGGCGGCGCCGATCAGCGGGATCGCCTCGAGGATGTGGTGCATGTCCGGCTCCTTGCGTGCTGGTCGTAAAGAGGCGGTCCGGCCGGTGCCGCGTGGTTGCCAGACCAAGTTGGCCCGAGGCGGAAGCGTTCGGCAGCGGATGCGGAGCAAGGCGGACGAATCGCCGCCTGCTGGGGTTGAGGTGGGGCAGGCTGGTCAGCGGCAACAGGGGGAGCCGGTCGTTGGCGCCGATCGGGGTTCGCCGCTCTTCGCCGGCGGTGGCGGACAGCGGCAAGCGGGAAACGGAGGCGGTGGAGATGGCAGACGGCCCGATCTCAGAGCCAGGCGCAGGAATTGATCCGCAATCCGTGCACACCGTCAGCGACCTGGCCGCGGCGTTGGATGGGCTGCGTCAGGGCTGCTCGTATGCGGAGTTGGGCCGGGAGGCGCGTCCGGATCGGCTGCCGGCCAGCACGCTGAGTGATGTGCTGCGTGGGAGGAAGCTGCCGACGGTGGAGACGCTGGAGGTGTACCTGCGTGCCTGTGGGGTCGGCAAAACCGAGCGGGCGGCCTGGCAGGCGGCGCGGGAGCGGGCCGGGTCTGGACGGCCGCCGCTGGCCGGGGCGGTGCGGGTGGCCCAGGCGCAGCCACGGCACCTGGGGGTGCACGCGGCCATCGACGCCCCTGGTGCACGCGGGCCGCTGCCGGTCTACGTGGAGCGGGACATCGACACCGAGCCCGGCGGGGTGCGCGCACGACTGGCCGCGGCGATGCACGGCGGAGGGCTGGTGGTGCTGGTGGGTGGCTCGTCGGTGGGCAAGACCCGGTGCGCGTACGAGGCCGTGGCCGCCTTGATGCCGCAGTGGTGGCTGGTCCACCCGCACGATGCCGCCCAGGTGCGCGAGCTGGCCGCCGGGCCTGTGGCCAAGACGGTGGTGTGGCTGGATGAGCTGCAGCGCTACTTCCATGCCGAGCACGGCCTGGACGCGGCCACGATGAGGGCGCTGCTGAGAGCCGGGACGGTGCTGGTGGCCACCGTATGGCCCGAGCGCTACACCTCCTACACCCTGAAGATCGTGACGAAGCGGCCGGGTCAAACCGGGTTCAAGGTATTGGCCCGGCGCTGGATCGTCGAGCGCTCGCTGTCGTGGCTGATGAACGCCCGTCGCAACGTGATCGATTATGAAAGGCTCCCGCAACACTCAGAGGCTCACCTGACCTGGGCGGCAATCACGCTCATGACCAGACGGTTGACCAGGAAGACCGCGTCCACTACATGGATGAGACGGCACCCAGCCCCCACGCAGGCCGCTTAATCGAACCGCCAGGATTCTCAACGGTGAGTCCCCGACGTTGGTGCGACGGAGTGTTCGCCGGACTCGCTTGCTAGGCATTCGCTCGGCGGAGGCGTTCGGCTGCTTGTGCCCGGCGGGATCTTGTTCCTTTGCGGCGGTGGTCAGGAGTGCTCGGCCGTTCTCTGCGTACAGACCGGTCTTGGTATCGAGTCCGACTCGGCTGTGGCGATCACGGCGTCGCGGAGTGACTCGCCTCTGCGGCGCCGTCCTGGTCCGCGATCCACGTGCAGCCGCTATCCGCGCTTCGGGAGTGCGCGATGACCGCGTCCAGGCGGTCACGGGTACGGGTCAACGCGGCGATCTGGGCATCGATGCGATTGCGCTCGGCGGCGAGCCGGGCACGCGCCTCCGGAGTGCCGACCTTGGCCTCGACGCAGGGCAGCAGTTCGGCGATGGTCCGGCTGGACAGGCCGGCCGCGTAGAGCGTCTGGATCAGCTGGACACGTTCGGCCGCCGACTCGGGGTAGTGGCGCTGCCCGGAGTCGCTCCGGTTCGCGTCCAGCAGACCCTGCTCTTCGTAGTAGCGCAGGGCTCGCACGCTGACGCCCGACCGCGCGGCCAACTTGCCGATACGCACCGTGACCTCCATCACACGACTTACCTCTGACGTCAACGTCAGGTTTTAGCCTATCCGCATGCAGATCAACGGATCACATGTGCTGGTGACCGGCGCCAACCGGGGCCTGGGCCGGCAATTCGTCCTATCCCTCCTCGAGCGCGGCGCCGGCAAGGTATACGCCACTGCCCGCCGTCCGGAGCTCATCGACGTACCAGAAGTCATCCCGCTGCGCCTCGACATCACGGATCCGGCATCGGTCGCCGACGCGGCCACCGCAGCGCCCGACGTCAAGATCCTCATCAACAACGCGGGAATCTCGACCGGGGCGAACCTGGTCACCGGGGACCTGGACACGATCCGCCGCGAGCTGGACACCCACTTCTACGGCACCCTCAACGTGATCCGCGCCTTCGCACCCCAACTGGCCGACGGCGCGATCCTCAACGTTCTGTCCGCCCTGTCATGGCTCGCCTCCAACGGTGCGGGCGCATACCACGCGGCGAAGGCCGCCGAGTGGGCGCTCACCAACAACGTGCGCCTGGAACTGGCCACGCAACGCACCCTGGTGACGGGCCTGCACCTGGGCGCTGCGGACACCGACATGATGGCCTGGTACAACGGCGACAAGAGCGCCCCCGAGGTGATCGTCGCGGCGGCCCTCGACGGTATCGAGGCGCACCGGCCGGAGGTGCTCGCCGACGACTGGAGCCGCCAGGTGAAGGCATGGTTGTCCCAGGACCCCAATGTCATCTACCGGGAAGCGGCGGCCGCCCTCACGGCCTGACTTGCTGACTCTGAAATGTCACGGCGCCCGCGACCGTGACCTTTCAGGCGCGCCCGTACGTTGAGCCGCGCTCGCCGGCAGGGTGATCCAGCGTGACCAGAGCAAGGCGGCACTGACGCAGCCGCATCGTTGCCGGCGAAGGCCAGCCCGATGACGAATCTGGAGATCGGCCCATTCGGCAGGCCGCCGGCCAGAGCCAGACGGCTCAGGCCGCCTCGGCCTCCTCGTCTTCGCCGTCCATGCAAGACGAACGACGAGGACGATAGACCTTCAGAATTTCTGAAATCTCATCAATCTCCAAGAAACCACTGATCCCAGGAAGTAAGCCGAGGTCCTGCGGCTATGGCCACGCTCAACCGCTCAACGAACACAAGGGTTATTCCTCAGAAGGAGGTGGGCTGCGAACCGATCTTCGCCGAGAAGATCAGCACGCGTATCAAGCTGCGGCCGGAGTTCGCCAAGGCGATGGACTACGCCCGCACCATCAAGCAGGCCGTCCCGCATCAGCGCGTGATCTTCACGGTGCATGAGATGAAGCGCCTGGGGCGAGGCGCCGCCGAACTGCTCGCCATCGCTGAGGAACTACGCCGCCACGACATCGAGCTGGAGCTGCTGAGCGGCCCGCTGCAGGGCATCTACAACCCCTCAGGGCATGGGGCGGCGTTGTTCGCCTTCTTCGCCGGGATGGCCGCTGAGTCCGAGCGGGAGTACATCCGGGAGAAGTCCCTCGAAGGCCAGGCCTCGGCCCGCGAGCGCGGCCGGCACGGCGGCCGCCCCAAGGTGTTCGACGACGACATGATCGCCTATGCTCGGTCGCTGCGCGCCCGAGGCGTGGCGGTCCCCGACATCGCCCGCAAGCTGGTCATCCCCGCGGGCAAGAACAAGGGCCGGCATCCCTCGGTGGCCAGCGTCTACCGAATCCTGGCCGACGACGGGAATCCGACCGGGAGCTGACCGTCGGGCGCTTGGGTGCTGATCAGCCGGGCGCGCCGTCGACGGGCACCACGGCGATCGTCGCCTCGGCAGAGGATCCGGGCACCAGGCGGACGC
>NZ_JBFAMX010000473.1:0-8111 GCF_040659615.1 Nonomuraea sp. NPDC049784 | reverse complement strand
GATCACCGGCTCCACCCGCAGCACGTCGCCGGCCGCGAGCCGGGACGCCTGCGCGAACGGGTGGAACGTGGTCTGCCTCCAGGCCCGGCCGCCGGGCTCCGTCATGATGGGCGCGATCACGTTCACCAGCTGCGCCAGCGACGCGGCGGTCACCCGGTCGCTGTTGCGCAGCAGGGTGATCAGCAGCCCGCCGAAGGCGACGGCGTCGGCCAGGTGGTAGTGGTCCTCCAGCAGGCGCGGCGCGACCGGCCAGTCGGCAGGCGGCTCGGCGTTCTGGAAGCGCGACAGGTACCAGACGTTCCACTCGTCGAAGGAGATGTCGATCCGCTTGCGCGACTTCAGCCGGGCCCCGACGTGATCCGCGGTGGCCACGACCGAGGAGATGAAGTACTCCATGTTGGTCGAGCAGGCCAGGAAGCTGCCGAGGTCGCCGTTCTTCTCCTCGTAGTACGCGTGGCAGGAGATGTAGTCCACCAGGTCGTACGTCTCCTCCAGCACCTCGGCCTCCCACGCGCCGAAGGTCGGCATCGACGAGCTCGAGCTGCCGCAGGCGACGAGCTCCAGCGACGAGTCCACCATGCGCATGGCGCGGGCGGTCTCGGCGGCGAGCCTGCCGTACTCGCGGGCGGTCTTGTGCCCGGTCTGCCAGGGGCCGTCCATCTCGTTGCCCAGGCACCACATCCTGATCCCGTGCGGCTCCTTGGAGCCGTTGGCGACGCGCAGGTCGGACAGCGCGGTGCCGGACGGGTGGTTGGAGTATTCCAGCAGGTCGAGCGCCGCCTCGATGCCGCGGGTGCCGAGGTTGACGGCCATCATGGGCTCGACCCCGGCCTTGCGGCACCAGCGTACGAACTCGTCCACGCCGACCTCGTTGGTCTCGGTGCTGTGCCAGGCCAGGTCCAGGCGGCGGGGGCGGCTCTCGCGAGGGCCGACGCCGTCCTCCCACCGGTAGCCGGAGACGAAGTTGCCGCCGGGGTAGCGGACCGTGGACACCCCCAGTTCCCTCGTCAGGTCGAGCACGTCGCCGCGGAAGCCGTCGTCGTCGGCGGAGGCGTGGTCCGGCTCGTAGATGCCGGTGTAGACGCAGCGCCCGAGGTGTTCGACGAACGTGCCGAAGGTGCGCCGGCTTACCGGGGCGACCTTGAACGCGGGATCGAGCGTGAGTTTTGCCTGGTGCACGGAGGGGTCTCCTGGATTTCGCGGGCGTTACGTGATCCAGATTGTTAGCGATAACAAGCGGGCGGGTCAAGGGTGAACAGCCAGCTCCGGCCAGCAGATGAGGGTCTTGACACGGAGGTTGTTACCGCTAACACTCGGGTAACCCCGACGCAACAAATAGCGCCCCGACCTCCAGCGAGAGCTCTGCGCAAGCTCCCGGCCCCAAGAACCTGGCCCTGCGATGGCTCGTAGGAAGAGGCCACCGTGCAAGATCCTCCCGACATCTCCCGCCGGCTCCTCCTCGGCGGCACCCTCGCGCTCGCCGGCGCCTCCGCCGCCGGGTGTGCCATCCCGATGGGGGTGGGCTCCTCCCAGACCCGCGTCAAGTACTGGCACTTCCTCGGCGCGAGCGACGGAATCATCATGAACAAGATGGTCCGGGCGTTCGCCAAGGACAATCCCGACATCTTTGTCGAGGAAAACGTGCTCGCCTGGGGCGAGCCGTACTACACGAAGATCGCGATGGCCGGCTCCGGCGGCCGCTCGCCCGACCTGGCCACGTTCCACCTGGCCCGGCTGGCCGGGATCGGCGCCGGGCAGATCCTCGACCCGATCAACGTGAAGCTGCTGGAGGAGAGCGGGCTGAGCGCCGCCGACTTCAGCCCGCCGATCTGGGAACGCGCCCACCTCGACGGGGTGCTGTACGCGATCCCGTTCGACGCCCACCCCATGGTGCAGTACTACAACACCGACATCTGCAGCAAAGCGGGGCTGCTCGGCCCCGACGGCAAGCTGAAGCCCACCAAGGGCAACGACGAGCTGCTGGCCCAGCTGCGCACGGCCAAGGACGCCATGGGCGGCAAGCCGCCGCTCACCTTCGACGCGCTCGGCCTCGGCACGGTCGGCCCGTGGCGGGTGTGGTGGACGCTCTACTCGCAGAGCGGCGGCGCCCTGCTGACCCCCGACAACACGCAGATCGCCATCGACGACGCCAAGGCCCTCGAAACGCTGCGATTCATGCAGCAACTCGGGAAGGACGGGCTGCTGGACACCCGTACCGACTACGGCGCCTCCGTGGCCAACTTCACGAACGGCCAGGCCGCCTTCCTGTGGAACGGCGACTGGGAGACCACAGGGCTGAAGGAACGCAAGACGCCGTTCAGCATGACCCGCTTCCCCGACGTCTTCGGTAGCGGGGCGGCGCAGGCCGACTGCCACTCGTTCGTGCTGCCGCACCAGCGCAACCGGGATCCCGAGGTCGAGCGGGCCACGTACCGGTTCATCGCCTACCTCGTCAAGAACAGCGCCGACTGGGCGGTCGCCGGCCACGTGCCCGCGTACCTTCCCGCCCTCCAACAGCCCAAGTACCTCGCGTTGGAGCCCCAGTCGGAGTACCGCTCGGTCATCACGGAGGTCGCGCTCGACCCCCAGGCGTGGTTCGCCGGCTCCGCATCGCGGCTGTGGATCGAGTTCGGCCAGGCGTTCTCCCCGGTCATCGGCGGCCAGCGCACGCCGGAGGAGGGCCTGGCCACCGCCAAGGCCGCGCTGACCCGGCTGCTGACCGCCCCGAACCCCTTCCCCGACCAGGAGCGCTAATGACCGAGCTCGTCGAGGTCATCAATGAACACAGCACCTTGGTCATGGGTCCGACGAAGGAGGGCACATGACCGAGCTTGTCGAGGTCATCAATGAACACAGCACCTTGGTCATGGGACCGACGAAGGAGGGCACATGACCACCACCATCGCCGCCCCCGCGGCCGCCGCCCCCACCACCGAGGCCAAGGTTCATCGCGGCTGGACGCAGCACGGATTGTTGTTCGTCGCGCCCTTCCTGCTGATCTACGTGGTCTTCCTGGTCTGGCCGGTGCTGCTGGGCCTGCGGATGAGCCTGTCGAGCGTCAACATCGCGGGCACCAACAACCACCTCGTCGGGTTCGCCAACTACGCCGAGGCGTTCGCCGACCCGCGCATGTGGCACTCGCTGTGGAACACGGTGGTCTTCACCGTGCTGAGCACGATCCCGCTGGTGATTCTGGGCCTGGCGTTCGCGCTGCTGGTGCACAACCTGCGGTTCGTGCAGTGGCTGTGGCGGCTGTCGTTCTTCGGGCCGTTCCTGCTGCCGTCGGCCGTGGTGTCGATCCTCTGGCTGCAGATGATCTACCCGCCCGAGTACGGACTGATCAACGGCACGCTGGGCACCGACTTCACCTGGCTCACCGACCCGTCGACCGCCATGTGGTCGGTGGTGCTGACCACGGTCTGGTGGACGGTCGGCTTCAACTTCCTGCTCTACCTGGCCGCCCTCCAGTCGATCCCTGAGCATCTGTACGAGGCCGCCGCCATCGACGGAGCCTCGGCCTGGCACAAGCTGCGCTCCATCACCCTGCCGTTGCTCGGCCGCACCACCGCGCTGATCGTGGTGCTGCAGCTGCTGGCCTCGCTCAAGGTCTTCGACCAGATCTACCTGATGACCGGCGGCGGCCCTGAGGACTCCACCAGGCCGATCATCGAGTACGCCTACGACATGGGCTTCACCGGCTACCGCATCGGTTACGCCTCGGCCGTCTCGTACATCCTGTTCGTCCTGATCGTCATCGTCTCCCTGGTGCAGCTCCGGCTGTTCCGCAAGCGGGCGGAGGTCTCGTCATGACCAAGCGCTTCAGCCCCAGTCAGCTCGTCCTGCTGGTGATCGCCCTGGCGCTGGCGGTCGTCTGGCTCGCCCCGATCCTGTGGGCCGTGGCCACCTCGCTCAAGCCCGAGTCCGAGACCACGAAGATCCCGCTGCAGTGGTTCGGCAGCGAGATCACCCTGGACTCGTACCGGCTGGTCCTGGGCACGGGCGGCATCGTCAAGTGGGCGATCAACTCGACCATGACCTCGGTGGTCGTCACGTTCATGACCGTGCTGTTCTCGGCGATGGCGGCCTACGGGTTCGCGCGCACGCAGTTCAGAGGGCAGCGGGCACTGCTGGCGCTGATCCTGGCCGGGATCATGGTGCCGCCGCAGGTGCTCATGGCGCCGCTGTTCGCGGAGATGGTGACGCTCGGGCTGGTCGACACCTGGTGGTCGATCATCCTGCCGCAGGTGGCCGCGCCGCTGATCGTGTACATCCTGTACAAGTTCTTCCAGGACGTGCCGCCCGAGCTGGAGCAGGCGGCCTTCGTGGACGGGGCCGGGCGCTGGCGGGTGTTCTTCACGATCGTGCTGCCGCTGTCGCGTCCCGTGCTGGCCGCGGTGTCGATCTACACGTTCATCACGACCTGGAACAACTTCCTCTGGCCGTTCCTGGTCTCCACCGACCCGAACACCATGACGCTGCCGGTGGGGCTGGCCAACGTGGTGCAGGGGACGTTCGGGCTGCGGTACGCGCAGATCATGGCCTCGGTGGTGCTGGCCGGACTGCCACTGCTGGTGATCTTCGTGCTCTTCCAGCGGCAGATCATCCGCGGCGTCGCACACACGGGCCTCGCCGGCCAGTAGCAAGATTTATAGCCCTATTCCCGGAATACGCGCTCTTTACCATTGCCAGGGAATTGCCAGGAACAGTCGGTAGTCTGCCTCGGCATGAACTGGCAGCGCAAAATGAACAAAGCGCTGGTCAGGTTCACCGGATTCCAGATCGAACGGGTAGGGAAAGCCCCGCTTTCCCCGCCCGTTCCCGAGATCAGAACGCCCGCGGATCCGCTAACTGACCGGCTGCTCGAAGCCCCCGTATTCCTCCTGTCACCCGTGCGGTCCGGTTCGACGCTCCTTCGCGCGATACTGAACGCCCACCCCGCCCTGCACGCCCCTCACGAGCTCCACATCCGCCGCCTCCGCGTGCAGTTCGACACGAAGCTGGCCTCGAAGGCGATGGAGGCCCTCGGGCACAACCAGGCCGATCTCGAGCACCTGCTGTGGGACCGCGTCCTGCACAGGGAGCTGGTACGCAGCGGCAAACGGTTCATCGTGGACAAGACGCCCGCGAACGCGTTCGCCTACCAGCGCATCGCCGCCTGCTGGCCCGACGCGCGCTTCCTCTTCCTGCTGCGCCACCCCGCGTCGATCGCCACGTCGTGGCACGAGGCCAGCCCCGGCAAACGCACCCCCGAGGAAGCCGCGCTGGACGCGCTCCGCTACATGAAGGCCGTCGAGCGGGCCAGGTCGGCGCTGCCCGGCCTGACCGTCAGGTACGAGGAACTGAGCGCCGATCCCGAACGGGTGACACGCGATATCTGTGAGTTCCTGGGGCTGGAGTGGGAGCCGCGGATACTCTCGTACGGCGAGCAGCCGGTCTTGGAGAAGGGTCTCGGGGACTGGCGCGACAAGATCCGATCCGGCACCGTCCAGCCCGCACGCGAGCTGCCTTCCGAGGACCAGATCCCGGACGTGTTGAAGCCCATCTGCCGGACCTGGGGGTACCTCGCGTGAAGATCCGCTATCTCATGCTGCACGCCTACGGCATGGGCGGCACCATCCGCACCGTCGTCAACCAGGCCAACGCGATGGCCGCCGCCGGCCACGACGTCGAGCTGGTCAGCCTGGTACGGCGGCGCGACACCCCCCAGTTCACGCTCGACCCGCGGGTCCGGATCACCGCGCTGGTCGACCAGCGCGGCGGCGCGCGGCCCGACTCGGTCGGGCGCAGGGCCTGGCGCCGGATGCGCGGCAAGATCGTGCCGCGCGGCGAGTTCGCGGCCGACTACTTCACCGAGCGGGTCGAGTGGGCCGCCATGGAGTACGTCTCCCGCCAGCGCGACGGCATCCTGGTGACCACCAGGCCCGCACTGAACCTGATCGCCGCCCGCCGCGCGCCCAAGAACGTCATCAAGGTCGCCCAGGAGCACATGAACCTGTCGGCCTACCCCGACAGCATCCGCAGGGAGATCGCCCGCTACTACGGGCGGTTCGACGCGATCACCGTGCTGACGCGCACCAACCGGCTCGAGTACCAGCGCCTGCTGCCCCAGACCGCCATCGTGCAGATCCCGAACGCGGTCCACCGGGTCGATCAGGAACGTTCCCAGCAGGTCGATCCCGTCGTGATCGCGGCCGGCCGGCTGGTGCCGCAGAAGGGGTTCGACCTGCTCATCGCGGCCTTCGCCCAGGTGGTGCGGGAACATCCGGACTGGCGGCTGCGCATCTTCGGCACCGGGCCGCGCCGGAGCCAGCTGGAGGGGCTCGTCGAGCAGTACGGACTGGGCGGGCACGTGGAGCTGCCCGGTCGTACCGATCGGCTGGACAAGGAGCTGGCGGCCGCCTCGGTGTACGCGCTGAGCTCACGTTTCGAGGGCCTGCCGATGGTGATGATCGAGGCCATGACACACGCTCTGCCGGTGGTCGCGTACGACTGCCCGACCGGGCCGCGCGACGTGCTGACGGACGGGGTGGACGGCGTGCTCGTGCCGCCGCGGGACGTGGACGCGCTGGCCGCCGCGCTGAGCCGGGTCATCGGCGATCGGGAGCTGCGGGTACGGATGGGGAAGGCGGCGGCCAAAGCGTCGCGTGCGTACGCGCCCGAATTGGTGATGCCATTGTGGGAGGATTTGTTCTCGGAGTTGCTGGCGGGTGAACGCGTGGCCGACAACTTCTGGAGCGCTCACTGACGTATCCGGCAAAAGATTTACCCTTTCGATTCCCTCGGCTATATCGGCGCTTCCGCATGCCTTGTAACGAAATGTCGGTCATTTCGTCAAAAGCATGCCAAAGGGCGCGGCAGCCTGGGCAGATGCGTATTCGGAAAGCTCGCCTGACCGCCGTGGCAGGCGCCCTCGCCCTGGCCGCCGGGTTCGCCGCGCCCGCGTATGCCCAGGCCTCCGCCCCTGCCGTCGCCTCTGTCCGGCAGGACACCCCCGCCGTGTACGGCAGCGCCGCCTACCTGATGGACGCCTCGTCCGGCAAGGAGCTGTTCAGCAAGAACGCCGACGATCGCCTGCCGATCGCCAGCGTCACCAAGACGATGACCGCGTACGTCGTGATGAAGTCCGCCAAGCCCACCGACGTGGTGCGGATCAAGCAGGAGGACGTCCAGTACGCGGAGGACGGCGGCGGCACCACCGCCGATCTGCAGCCCGGCGACCGCATCACCGTCGGCGAGCTGCTGTACGGCCTGATGCTCCCCTCGGGCGCGGACGCCGCCCACGCGCTGGCCCGCACGTACGGGCCCGGCGTCGGGGGCTTCGTCGCCAAGATGAACGCGACGGCCCGCGAACTGGGCATGAAGGACACCGAGTACGTCAACGCCGACGGCCTGCCCACGCCCGACGGCGACGGCTACTCCACGGCCCACGACCAGAGCTTGCTGGCCGCCAAGGCGCTGCAGGTGCCGCTGATCAAGCAGGTGGCCGGCACCCGGTACCACTCGCTGGACGCCACCGACCAGCACGGCTCGTACAGCTGGCGCAACACCAACCGGCTGCTCGGGTCGCCGGGGGTCATCGGGCTGAAGACCGGGTTCACGCGGGCGGCGGGGTACACGCTGGCGTTCGCGGGCGAGCGCGACGGCCACACACTCGTCGGCGTGCTGCTCGGCGAGTCCGACTCCAGCCGCCGCTTCGACACGGCCGACGCCCTGCTGTCGTGGGGCGCGGGCCGCGAGGCCGCCTGACCTGGGGCTACTTCAGCGTCAGACGTGCGACGCGGCCTCCTTCGCCCGCGGCCCAGCACGCCAGGTCGCGGGTGCACGACACCGTGTCGAACGAGCCGCTGTCGAACGTCTCCCAACTGCGCCCACCCGACCACGTGACATCGCTCCCCGAAGGCCCCACCGCGATGGCCGCGGACGGCAGGTACGGAAGCCAGGCGACCCCCGACCGGTATGCGGGAGGCGGCGTGGCGGCGGGCTGCCAGGTGGCGCCGCCGTCCCCAGTCACCGCGCCCGCGCTGGGGGACGCCTGGTCGGGCCGGTAGTCGCCGCCGACCGCGAGGCCGTTGTGGCGGTCGCGGAAGGCCAGGCCGAAGACGCCGCGCGCC
>NZ_JBFAMX010000472.1:0-8128 GCF_040659615.1 Nonomuraea sp. NPDC049784 | reverse complement strand
GCCACGGTCGCGGCGGGCGCCCCGGCGGCGGACGCGCGCAAGTGGTGGATGGGCGAGCTGGCCAGGCGCGCGAACGAGACCGCCACCTCGCTGGCCGACCTACCCATCACCCCGGCCCGGATCGCCAGGGTGACCCAGCTGGTGGCCTCGGGCGCGCTCAACGACAAGCTGGCGCGCGAAGTGCTCGAAGGCGTGCTGGCCGGCGAGGGCACGCCTGACGAGGTGGTCGAGAAGCGCGGGCTGCAGATCGTCAGCGACGAGGGCGAGCTGCTCGCGATCATCGACCAGGTCCTGGCCGACAACGCCGACGCGGTCGAGAAGGTCAAGTCCGGCAAGATCGCCGCGGCGGGCGCCCTGGTGGGTGGCGTCATGAGGGCGAGCAAGGGCAAGGCCGACGCGGCCCGCGCCCGCCAGCTGATCCTGGAGAAGCTGGGCGTCTCCGAGTAGCCGCTGTCGTCCGAAGGCCCCGCCACTCCGGTGGCGGGGCCTTCAGCGCTCGGACCCCCGGTTACCGGCGCCGGGCCGACAGTTTCCTGAACAGCGGCGCGAGCAGGGCCAGGGCGGCCAGGACCAGCAGGGCCACCGCCACGGGGCTGTGCACCAGCACCGTCACGTCACCCGCCCCGATGGCCAGCGCCCTGCGGAGCTGGATCTCCGCCATCGGCCCCAGGATCATGCCGATCACCGCGGGTGCGACCGGCAGGCCGAAGCGGCGCATGGCGTAGCCCAGCAGGCCGAGGATGTACAGGACGACGAGGTCGACCACGGTGCCGTTCAGGGCGTAGACGCCGAGGGCGGCGAACAGGACGATCCCGGCGTACAGGTACGGGCGGGGGATGCGCAGGACGCGGGCCCACAGGGGCGCCAGGGGCAGGTTCAGCACCAGCAGCATCGTGTTGCCGATGAACAGCGACGCGATCATGCCCCACACCAGCGCCGGGTTGTGGTCGAACAGCTGCGGGCCCGGCTGGAGCCCGTACTGCTGGAAGGCGGCGAGCAGGATCGCGGCCGTCGCCGACGTGGGCAGGCCCAGCGTGAGCAGCGGGACCAAGGTGCCCGCCGCCGAGGCGTTGTTGGCCGCCTCGGGCCCGGCCACGCCCTCGATGGCCCCCTTGCCGAACTCCTCCCGGGCGACCCCGCGCGCCAGCCGCCTCTCGGCCGCGTACGACAGGAACGTGGGGATCTCCGCCCCGCCCCCGGGCAGCGCGCCGAACGGGAAGCCCAGCGCCGTGCCGCGCAGCCACGGCAGCCACGAGCGCCGCCAGTCGGTCCGCCCCATCCAGGCGCGGCCGACCGGTACCACCTCAGGCGTCGCGTGACGCAGCCGCGAGGCCACGTAAAGGGCCTCGCCGAGCGCGAAGAGGCCCACCGCGACGATCACCACGTCGATGCCGTCGAGCAGCTGCGGGATGCCCAGCGTGAGCCGCGCCTGCCCGGTCTGCTGGTCGATCCCGATGAGCCCGATCACCAGCCCGAGGCCCAGGGAGGCCAGGCCGCGCACGACCGAGCGGGACAGCACGGACGACACGGCGGTGAAGGCCAGGATCGCCAGCGCGAAGTAGTCCTCGGGACCGAACGAGATCGCGAAGCTCACCACCGCCGGCGCGGCCACGACCAGCAGCGCCGTGGCGATCGTGCCGGCCACGAACGACCCGATGGCCGCCGTGGCCAGCGCCTGCGCCGCCCGCCCGCGCCGGGCCATCTTGTTGCCCTCCAGCGCCGTGATCATCGACGAGGACTCGCCGGGCGTGTTGAGCAGGATGGAGGTGGTCGAGCCGCCGTACATGCCGCCGTAGTAGATGCCCGCGAACATGATGAACGCGCTGGCCGGCGGCACCGTGAACGTGATCGGCAGCAGCAGCGCCACGGTCATCGCGGGCCCGATGCCGGGCAGCACGCCGACCAGGGTACCGAGCGTGACGCCGACGAGCGCGTACAGGAGGTTGACGGGGGTGAGCGCGGCGGCGAAGCCGTCGATCAGGAGCTGCAGCGACTCCACCTAGATCACCCCCGCCAGCGGCCCGCCCGGCAGCGAAACGCCGAGACCCTTGACGAACAGCAGGTACGTGACGAGCCCCACGACCACCGAGACCACGGCCGCGCGCAGCTTGTGCTCGGCGCCCAGCGCCACCGACAGGCCGAAGAACAGCAGGCTCGCGCCGATGATCCAGCCGAGCACGTTCAGGAGCGCAGCGAACGCCAGGAAGATGCCGCTGACCAGAGCGACGCTCCGCCAGTCGGCGGGCGCGTCCACGTCCACGTCCTCGCTCTCCTCGGGATCGCCGTGGCCGCCGCGGATGACGTCGACCACGTAGAAGAGGCCGATGAGTACCATGGCGCCGCCCACCAGCATGGGGAAGAAGCGCGGCCCGATGCCGAGCTGGGAGGCCGCGGCGGAGACGTCCAGCGTGCCGATCACGACGAACACGCCCAACGCCAGGACCACGATCGCCAGCCCGAGCTCGGGCCGCCACCAGCGAGCCATCAGGACACGAGCCCCATCTCGGCGATGATGCCCTTGACCCGGGTCTGCTCGGCGTTGAGGAAGTCGGCGAACTGCTGCCCGGTCTGGAACGAGTCGATCCAGCCGTTCTTGGCCACCGCGTCCTTCCACGGCTGCGCGTCGTGCATCTTGGTGACCAGGTCGGTCAGCGCCTTCTTGTCGGCGTCGGAGAGCCCGGCGGGGGCGACGAAGCCGCGCCAGTTGGCCAGCTCGACGTCCAGGCCGCCCTCCTTCAGCGTCGGCGCGTCCAGGCCGGAGATCCGCTGGGCGGAGGTCACGCCCAGGGCGCGCAGCTTGCCCGACTTCACGTGCTCGGCGAACTCGGCCACGCCCGAGATGCCCGCGCTGACCTTGTTGCCGAGCAGCTCGTTGAGCGCCTCGCCGCCGCCCGAGTGGGCGATGTAGTTGACCTGCTTGGGGTCCACGCCCGCGGCCTTGGCCATCAGGCCGGCCACGATGTGGTCGGTGCCGCCCGCGGAGCCGCCCGAGATCGACACCTTCTTCGGGTCGGCCTTCCAGGCGGCCACCATGTCGGCCAGCGTCTTGTACGGGGACTCGGCCGGGACCACGACGATCTCGTACTCCTCGGTCAGCTTGGCGATGGGCGTCGTCTCGGCCAGCGTGACCTTGGACTTGTTCTGCTCGATGGCGCCCACCATGACCAGGCCCATGGTCATCAGCAGGTTGCCGTTGCCCTTCTCGCCCGCGAGCTGCGCCAGGCCGATCGTGCCGCCGGCGCCGGGCACGTTGTACACCTCGACCTTGCGCTTGGAGTCGGCGGCCTTGATCGCCTGCTCCGCGATGCGGGAGGTCTGGTCCCAGCCGCCGCCGGGCGAGGCCGGAGCCATGATCCGCAAGGAGCCGCCGGCGGAGGTGCCGGTGCCGGATTCGCCGCAGCCGGTCAGCGCGGCGAGGGAGAGTGCCGCGAGGGCGGCGAATACGCGCAAGCGCATGATCACTCCAAGGGGGGATTTCACTGTTGTAAAACTGGGATCGTGAAGCTCCTTCCGCTATCCGTCGAGGCTTTGCACGCTTGCCGTCATAGTGGTCGTATTGGTCGCGACCTGGCCGTGACCTGCGTTTGTTTCCATGTGCAGCGTGAGACGGGTGCGTGACGCCTCCCTAGGGACCCAGCTGTTCGTGCTCCAGATGGTGATCGTGATCCTCGCCGTCGGGGGCACTGCAGGGGTGTGGGCCGAGCACACGCGCAACCAGCTCGACGCGCTGCACCAGCAGCGCGCGCTGGCCATCGCGCAGTCCGTGGCCGGGCTCCCGCAGGTCAGGGAGGCCTTCAAACTCAAGAATCCGGAGACGGTGCTGCAGCCGCTGGCCATGAGCGTGCAGCACGAGACCGGCGCCGACTACGTCGTGATCGCCAACGACCAGCAGAAGCGCTACGCACACCCCAACACCTCGCTGATCGGCAAGCAGCTGTCCACCGACGGCACCACCGTCCTGCGGACGGGCAGGAGCTGGGTCGGCACCGAGACCGGCACGATCGGCACCACGGTCAGGGGCAAGACCCCGATCCGCGACGAATACGGCAACGTGGTCGGCCTGGTCTCGGTCGGCGTGCTGGAGACCACGGTCGTCGGCCAGCTCGGCGCCGCGCTGCCACCGCTGATCTGGACAGCGCTGGCCGTGCTGCTCGCCGGGCTGGCGCTGGCCGCGGTGATCACCGCGCGGGTGCGCAGGCAGACGTTCGGGCTGGAGCCGCGCGAGATCGCCGCGCTGCTGGAGCAGCGCGAGGGCGTGCTGCACGGCGTCAAGGAGGGCGTGCTCGCGCTCGACCTCAACGGGCGCGTCACGCTGGTCAACGACGCCGCCCGCGAGCTGCTCGGCGACGTCGGTGAGGATCTGACCCAGATGCCCGTCTCCGAGCGTATGCGCGACGTGCTCGGAGGCGCCGACCCGGGCGAGGACCGCGTCGTGCTGCACGGCGAGCGCGTGCTGGTGCTCAACCGCACCCCCGTTTCGGTACGCGGCCAGCACCGCGGCTGGGTGATCACCCTGCGCGACCGCACCGAGCTGACCCGCCTGGCCCGCGAGCTCCACGACACCAGCAGCGCGACCGAGGCGCTGCGGGCCCAGGCGCACGAGTTCGCCAACCGCATGCACACCGTCGTCGGCCTGCTGGAGCTGGGCGAGCACGAGGCGGCCATCGGCTTCATCACCCGGACCACCCGCGGCGCGTACGTCACCGACCTGCGTGAGCGCGTCCAGGAGCCCACCCTGGCCGCCCTGCTGCTGGCCAAGTCCGCCGAGGCGGCCGAGCGCGGCGCCCGGCTCGTGCTCTCGGAGGACTCCCACGTGCCCGAGGGCACGCTGGGCGACCCGCAGGACGCGGTCCTCGTGGTCGGTAACCTGGTGGCGAACGCCATCGACGCCCTCGACGGCGCCGAGGGCACGATCGAGGTGTCGGTGCAGGCCGACGCCGACGGGCTGCGCGTGCGCGTGGGCGACTCGGGGCCCGGCATCGCGCCCGACCTGGTGGAAGAGGTGTTCAGGGAGGGATTCACCACCAAGGCCGCCCGATCCGGCCCGCGGGGGCTGGGGCTGGCGCTGACCCGGCAGGCATGCCTGCGCAGGGGAGGCTGGGTACGCGTGCGCAACTCGGACGGCGCGGTCTTCACGGCCCTCCTACCCACGAAGGGCTCGTCATGAGCTACCTACGCGTCCTTGTCGTGGACGACGACTTCATGGTCGCCCGCATCCACAGCGGCTACGTGGCCCGGGTGCCGGGCTTCCAGGTCGTCTCCGTCGCGCACACCGGGGCCGACGCGCTCGCCGCGGTGGCCGAGCAGAGGCCCGATCTCGTGCTGCTCGACATCTACCTACCCGACATGTCGGGACTGGAGGTGCTCAAACAGCTCCACGACGTGGACGTCCTCATGGTCAGCGCCGCCCGCGACGTGCCCACGGTCAGGGAGGCCATGCGCGGTGGCGCCGTCAACTACCTCATCAAGCCGTTCACCGCCGCCGCCCTGACCGAGCGCCTCCAGCAGTACGCCGACACCCGCAGGCGCCTGACCGCCATCGGCCCCGAGGCCCGCCAGGACGATGTCGATCGGCTGTTCGGCACCCCCAAAACCGCCGCACCCATGCCGAAAGGGTTGTCCGCGGCCACGTGCGCACTGGTCGCGGATACCCTGCGGGAGGCGGGTCGCGACCTGTCGGCGACCGAGACGGCCCAGCTCACGGGCCTGTCGCGGGTGAGCGTCCGCCGCTATCTGGAATACCTGTGCGCGGCGGGTCAGGCCGAGTTCCGGCCGCGTTACGGGACGGCCGGTCGACCAGAACATCGCTACCGGTGGCTAGGTTGACACACTTCCGTAGCCATTTCCCGTGACATATGCGGATCCTCGTGCCTTACTGTTGCCTGAGACTTGGCTGCGGACCGGGAGGAGATTGAGGCGTGCGTAACGCCGGACCGATCGAATCACCGACCGACCCGTTCGCCTCGGTGCCGTTACCGACGTCGGGCGTCTCCAAGAAGCCGCGGATTGAAGGCCTGCCCCCGGGCGTCTCCCGGGACATCTTCGGCCCTCCGGACAGGCAAGAGCCCCGACCGGCCCAAGGCCCGAGCGCCCCGGGCGGTCCTCCGGGCGGCGCGCTGCCCCCTGTGGCGCCGCCGGCGCAGCCGTGGCCGATGAACGACAAGCAGCCGTCGGGACCGCCCGCCCCCGTATTCGGCACGGGCGGGCCCGTGGAGCGCCCGCCCGCGTACGAGCCCGAGCCGCCCAGGCGGCGCCGCCTCCTGTCCGGCCTGCTGGCGTTCGTGGTGATCCTGGCGGCGCTGGCGTACGTCGTGCCCGCCGTGCTCATGTCGGGCTCCGTGCTGCGCGGCACCCACGTCGCGGGCGTCGACATCGGCGGGCTGACCGTCACCCAGGCGGCCGACAAGCTCCGCACCGAGCTCGCCACCAAGCTGAGCGAGCCGGTCGTGGTCGACACCGCCGGCAAGAAGGACACCATCCAGCCCGACGAGGCGGGGCTGGAACTGGACGTGGTGGGCACGATCGGGCAGGCGCCCAGCGGGTTCCCCAGCCCGCAGGAGGTGTGGCGGGGGCTGACCGGCAGGACCGAGCTCCAGCCGAAGGTGAACCTCGACTCCTCCCAGCTCGCCAGGACCGTCGAGGGCCTGGCGGAGGCCGCCGACAAGAAGGCGCGCGAGGGCCGGGTGTTCTTCTCCGGGCTGCAGCCGAAGAGCCGCCAGCCCGAGGACGGCGTGCTGCTCGACCGGGACGACGCCGTACGCAGGATCGGTGACGCCTTCCTGAACGGGGGCGGCAACGTCGTGCTCACACTGAGGCCGGCCAAGCCCGTCACCACTCCGCAGGCCGTCGAGACGGCCCTGGCCAAGGCGACGCAGGCGGTCTCCGCGCCCATCACGCTGACGCTCGGCGGCAAGCAGGCGCAGATCTCCCCTGCCATGATCGCCGCCAACCTGACCTTCAACTCCGACGGCTCCGGCGGGCTCACGCCCGCGTTCAACGCCAAGGCGGTGCTCGCCTCCGTGGAGAGCAGCCTGGTGGACGCCGCCCAGCAGCCGCGCGACGCCACGTACGACATCGTGAACGACAAGCCGGTGCTCGTGCCCGCGCGCACGGGGCGGGGCGTGAACGACAAGCTGCTGGCCAGGGACGCCGAGAAGGTGTTCGACCAGGGCGGCAGTCGCACCATCCCCGTCCGGCTGGGCGCCGTTGCCCCCACTGTCACGACCGCTCAGGTACGCGGCCTCGGCATCAAGGAGGTCGTGGGCACGTTCAACACGACGTTCGACTGCTGCCAGCCGCGGGTGAAGAACATCCAGCGGATGGCGCAGGAGCTCGACGGGCACCTGGTCAAGCCGGGGGAGACGTTCTCGATCAACGAGGTCGTGGGGGAGCGCACCCTCGAGGACGGGTACGTCGAGGCGGGGCAGATCGTCGGCGGACGGACGGTGGCCATCGTGGGCGGCGGCGTGTCACAGTTCGCCACGGCCATGTACAACGCGGCGTTCTTCGGCGGGTTCGATCTCGTCGAGCACCGGCCGATGGACTACTTCTCGCCTCGCTACCCGGCCGGGCGTGACGTCACGCTGCTGTATCCGGACACGGACTTGAAGTGGCGCAACGACTCCGAGTACGGGGTGCTGATCAAGACGGCCTTCACGGACACGTCGGCGTCGGTCACGTTGTGGAGCACCGAGCGGTATGACGAGGTGGAGGCGGCGGAGTCGGATAGGCGGGACTTCGTGCCGTTCCGGAGCGAGAGCAGCTCCGCGGCCGACTGCGTGCCCACGACGGGACAGCAGGGGTTCACGATCGACGTCACGCGCGTGTTCCACAACGACGGCAAGGTCGTCAAGAAGGACAAGAAGGTGACCGTCAAGTACCGGGCCCAGCCCCAGACGACCTGCACGGCAATCAACTGAGGGGCCGGCGGCCTCCGGACCGGCCCTCGGCGTCTTGAGCCGGTCCACTCCGGCTCGCGCGGCTCCGGCCCGTCACCGTGCCGCCGCCACGACAGTTGCGCTGCTCGCGGGCGTCGGCCGGCCCTCTCACAAGGACGCAAGCCCGTGCGGGGGCACGCTTCTCGGCGGCGGCGGCGGCGGTGCGTGCGGTCATTGTCGGCGGCGCCGCC
>NZ_JBFAMX010000471.1:0-8149 GCF_040659615.1 Nonomuraea sp. NPDC049784 | reverse complement strand
CCAGGTCGGCCTCCCGGAGCCGGGTGCCGCGGAAGGCGCTCCCCCGCAGGTCGGCGTTGGGCAGGCTGACGTACGACCAGTCGCCGCCCTCGACTTTGAGCAGCCCGTACGTGCAGCCGTCGAACATGCTGCCCGTCAGCTTGCACCCGTCGAACGTGGCGTCGAAGAACGAGCACCGCGTGAACGTGCAGTTGAGGAAGCGGGCGTCGTCGTGCACCGACACGTTGAACCGCACGTTGCTGAAGTGGCACTCCTCGAACGAGGAGCCGTGATCTGCGAGTTCGGTCATGTCCACGTCCTGGAACAGCACCCGGCGGTAGCTCTCGCCGGAAATCTCGATGCTGTCCCAGTCCGTGGACCAGATCGTCTTCTCAGTGGGCTGGGCCATGCGAACAAACTAGCGGATCAGGCCCGCTTCGCGATGGCCGTGATGAGAGGTTGCACCAGCTTGGCCGCCAGCGGCCCGAACGCCGCCAGGATGAGGACGTACGCCGCCGCCAGCGCGCCGAGGTCGGGATGCGCGCCCGCGCCCACCGCGAGGCCCGCGATCACGATGTTGAACTCGCCACGCGGGATGAGCGCGATGCCCGCTCGCGCCTGGCCCGCCTTGGCGATGCCCGCCCTCCTGGCCGCGTACGCGCCGGTCAGCAGCTTGGTGACCATGCTGATCAGGGCGAGCAGCGCGGCCAGCCCCGCCACCGGCAGGATCTTGGCCGGGTCGGTCTGGAAGCCGAAGAACACGAAGAACACCGCCGCGAACAGGTCGCGCAGGGGCGCGAGCAGTGCGTGCGCGTCCTCGGCGAGCTGTCCGGACAGCGCGATCCCGACCAGGAACGCGCCGACGGCCGCCGACACCTGCAACTGCTGGGCGAGCCCGGCCACCAGCAGGGCCAGTCCGACCACCTTGAGCAGCAGCACCTCGGAGTTCGGGCTGGACACGAACGCCTCGATGTACCGCCCGAACTTCAGGGCCACGACCAGCACCACGCTCACGGTCAGCAGCGCGATGCCCACGGAGATGGCCCCGCTCACCAGGCTCAGCCCGGCCAGCATGGTCGTCAGGATCGGCAGGTAGACGGCCATCGTCAGGTCTTCGAACACCAGCAGCGACAGTACGGTCGGCGTCTCTCGGTTACCGATCCACCCCAGGTCGGACAGGACCTTGGCGGTGATACCGGAAGAGGTGGCATAGGTGACGCCCGCCATGGCCACGGCCGCCACCGGACCCCAGCCCAGCAATAATGCGCAGATGGCGCCGGGCGCGGCGTTGAGCACCAGGTCGACGATGCCCGCACGGGCGTTGCCCGTCAGGCTCGTGACCAGTTCGTCGGCGTTGTACTCCAGGCCGAGCGTCAGCAGCAGCAGGACGACGCCCAGCTCCGCGCCGACGGAGATGAACTCCTCGCTGGTGGCCAGCGGCAGCACACCGCCGGTCCCGAAGGCCAGGCCGGCGATCAAGTAGAGCGGGATGGGCGAGATGCCGACGCGCAGCGCCAGCGCGCCCAGGACCCCCAGACCAAGTAGAACAGCACCGAACTCGAGAAACAGAACCGCGGTTTCGTGCACCCGCGGTCCTACCCGTCCGCCAGGATGCCGGCCACGTCGGCGGTGCTGTCCTCGCTGCCCACGACGACCACGACGTCGCCCGCCCTGAACACGAACTCGGGGCCGGGGCTGGCGAACACCTGCCCCGCGCGCACGACCGCGACGATGGAGGCACTGGTACGGGTCCGCACGCGCGCGTCGCCCATGGGCCGCCCGACGTAGGGGGAGCCGACGGGGATGGGCAACTGCACGCTGACCAGGCCCTCGACCTCCCGGTGCAGCTGGTTGAGCCGCTGCACGATGCGGGGCGCGCCGAGCAGCTCGGCCAGGGCGTCGGCCTCCTCGTCGTTGAGCTTGACCACGTGGCACACGGCGTCGGGATCTTCCGCGTCGTAGATCACCAGATCCCGGCGGCCGGTGCGGTGCGACACGACGCCGACCCGTTGTCCTTTACGGGTGGTGAAATCGTGTCGTAGCCCGATGCCCGGCAGTGCTGTCTGTTCGACCTCCACCTATCTCCCACCCGTTCAGATCCACCTATTTGCGCCTAAACCCTACCAACACGTAGCGGACGCCCCACCTCGTGCAGGTGACGCATGGCCTGCGCCCACGACTCGACCAGGCCGCACTCCATGTACTCGACGCCGATCGACTCGCAGTACTCGCGGACGATGGGCTGCGCCTTGCGCAGGTTCGCCGTGGGCATGTTGGGGAACAGGTGGTGCTCGATCTGGTAGTTGAGGCCGCCGAGCGCGGTGTTGACCAGCCGGCCGCCGCGCACGTTCCGGGAGGTCAGGACCTGCTTGCGGAGGTAGTCCAGCTCGTCCTCCGCGGTGAGCACCGGCATGCCCTTGTGGTTGGGCGCGAACGTGCAGCCCAGGTAGATCCCGTAACACGCGAGGTGCACGGCGAGGAACACCAGCGCCTTGCCGGGCGAGAGCACCAGGAACGCCGCGCCCAGGTAGGCCACGTTGTGCGCGATCAGCAGCAGTCCCTCGGCCTTGCGGCCCTTGAGCGACTCGCGGCGCAGCCCGCGGAAGCTCGCCACCTTCAGGTTCAGCGCTTCCAGGGTGAGCAGGGGGAAGAACAGGAACGCCTGCCAGCGCCCGATGAAGCGGGGCAGCCCGCGGGCGGCCTCGGCCTGGTTACCCGACCAGAGCAGCACGGCGGGCGAGACGTCGGGGTCGTGATCCTCGTGGTTGGGGTTGGCGTGGTGGCGGGTGTGCTTGTCCATCCACCAGCCGTAGCCGAGCCCGATCGCCAGGTTGCCCACCAGCAGCCCGGCGATCCGCGACATGCGCCGCGACCGGCAGATCTGCCCGTGCGCCAGGTCGTGGGCCAGCAACGTCACCTGGGCGAACGCCACGGCGAGCAGCACCGCCACGAGCACCTGCCACCAGGAGTCGCCGACCGCGGCGAACAGCGCCCAGCTCCCCGCGAACAGACCCCCGACGAGGCCGATCCTGGCCGTGTAGTAGCCTGGCCGCTTGTCGAGCAGCCCCGCCTGGGCGATGCGGCGCGACAGCTTCGCGAAGTCGCTGCCCCGCTCCCTCGATGCCCGGTTACGCGGAGTTTCGACCACAGTCACAGTGTGTCTCCGATGCTGGTGAGTCCCGAACGCGAATACTCATCAGCATCGCTGTGGCGGAGTCTATGCGAACTCCCGCGCTCACCCATCTTTTGGTAAGGCTGGCCCTACCAAAAGGCTGCCCCCGCCGCCTGGGGACAGGGTCGGCCACCGCACTCAGCGTGGCACTGGACGACCTCACCTGGTGGGGAATGGCGGGCGGCGGGGGCGCCGGCTCAGATCGGCTGCTCAGATCGGCTGCAGGGCCGGCAGCTCCGTCGCCGGCATGGCGGCCTCGCCGTAGACGTGCAGGTCCGGTCGGAAGGCGGCGAGATAGGCGTCCCGGTCGCGGAAGGTGGCGATCAGGGCGTCCCCGTAGTCGATGAGCTGGCCGTGGGCGTGCTTGCGAGGCTCGTAGTGGGCGGACAGCAGCCGGTCGAGCAGCTCCTTGTCGCCGCCGGCCGCGCAGATGACGTCGGCCAGGATCTCCGCGTCGTGGAGCGTGTAGCTCATGCCCATCCCGGTCATGGGGTGGCAGGCGAACGCGGCCGAGCCCAGCAGCGCCGCGTTGCCCTTGTGGTACGCACCCAGCCGCAGCGAGGAGACCTTGATCCGCTGCCAGGTCGCGGACTGGAGCGAGTCGAAGGCGTCCGAGCTGTCGGTGACGAACTTCTTCAGCGCGTCGACCAGCGCCGGGATGCCGTCCTGGAAGATCTCCTTGTCGTCCTCCGGGGGCAGGCCGACGAACACCCTGGCCTGGTCCCTGCTGAGCGGATAGAAGTAGGTGAACCAGCCGTCCGAGCTGAAGTACAGCCGGTTGAGCTGCGCGATGCTGGCGGTCAGCGGCACGGTGGCCACCCGCATCACCACCCGCTCGTACGGCACTGTGCACGGCTCGATGTCGAGCGTCTGCCGCACGGCCGACTTGGTGCCGTCCGCGCCGATCACGACGCCGGCCCGCAGCCGCCGCCCGTTCGACAGCGCCAGTTCTTCGACGCGGCCGTCATCCATCGCGATGTCGTCGATGCTCGCGTCGAACCAGAAGTCGACGCCCTCCATGGCGCAGCACGTGTAGATGAGCTCGACCAGCTCCCGGTAGGGGCGGATGAGGAACCCGTCCGGGAAGCGGCAGTCCTGGATGGGGTCGCCGTCGTGGTAGTAGCGGATGACGTCGCGCCTGAGGCCATGGCGTCCGGCGAGGTCGGCCAGCCCGTGCCGGGCGAGAACCCGGAGCCCGGGGGGCTTGAGGAAGTCGGCGCCCGCGCTGGGGACCGAGGGTCCCTGCTCGATGACGACGACGCGCTGGCCGCGGCGGCTCAGCAGTAAGGCGAGGAAGCAGCCGCCGAGTCCGGCGCCGACGATGGCTACGTCGCACGATGTGGTTGCCATGACGAGAGCCCTTTCGAATGGTTGAACTAGTTCGTGTGCCCGCGGGTGGAGGCGAGCGGGCCCGGCTCGGCCGCTCGCTGCCGCGGGACAGCGTCCATGGCGGGGTCCATGGCGAGGTCCATGGCGGGGTCCGCAGCGGTGTCCATGGGTGGTGTGCGGGTCTCGACAGGCAGCAACGCGTCGGCCTCCGCCGCCACGGTGGCGAGGGTCATGCGCAACTCCAGCAGCATCCGGCGCGGCACCTTGATCATGACGTCGCCCGGGTCGGTCCGCAGCCGGGTGATCTTGGTGAGGGCCAGTGCGCCGATCAGCACCGAAATGGCCACGCACAGCGCGAGCGCGCCCGCCAGACCGGCGAAGGGGCCGGTCATGAACGGGTGATCGATGACGACCGACACGACGGCGACACCCACGGCGCCGCCGACCATGCGCGCCATGGTGGCCGCGCCGACGGCGGAGGCGTATTGGTGGGGACGGGCGGCCAGGGTGGTGGCGACGGAGGTGCCGGGCGCGAGCGCGCCGACGCCGACGCCGACCACGACGCTGGCGACCAGGCCCCACACGGTGGGCCCGGCCTGGGTCAGCACGAGCACGCAGGCGCCGCCGCAGAGCAGCGAGCCGGCGTAGATCAGGCCGTACGCGCCGACCCGCTTGACGAGGCGCCCGGCCAGGAAGCTCGTCACGACGACCGCCACCGACGTGGGCGTCAGCCACATGGCCACTTCGAGCATGGGGTAGCCCAGGTGGAGCAGGTACAGCGGCTGCACGGTCAGCAGGCCGTACGACAGAGCGCCGAAGCCCCAGGTCGCCAGCCAGCCCCAGACGAACCTGGGGCGCCGCCACAGGGCCAGGTCGATCGCGGGCAGGCGGTGGTGCTTGGCCTGCGCGAGCGCGCCGCCCAGCAGGGCCAGCGCGGCCAGCGCCAGCCACACCACGTCCATGCCCCAGGCCATCGCCTTGGAGATGGCCAGCACGATGACCGCGATGCCCGCGGCGAGCAGCCACGCGCCCAGCATGTCCGGCACTCCCCTGGCCCCGGCGCGCCTACCCGGCGGAAGCCCGACGCAGGCGATCAGGAGCGCGACGCCGATCACGACGTCGGGGACGAACAGCGACCGCCAGCCGACGGTGGCGGCCAGCCAGCCGCCGCCCGCCTGCATGAGCAGGCAGCCCAGCCCGGAGGCCGAGCTCCACAGCGCGATCGCGCCGCGCCGCTGGGACTCCGGCAGCTCCCCGAGCAGCAGCCCGAGGCTGGCCGGGATCATCGCCGCGGCGCCGGCGCCCTGGACGGCCCGCGCCGCCAGGACGTACGACCAGGAGTCCACCAGGACGGTGGCGATCCCGCCCAGCACGAACACCACGAGCCCGACGGCCAGCACCCGCCGCCGGCCGCACAGGTCCGCCCAGCGGCCCGCGGTGGCCAGCAGCGCCGCGATCGGGATGAACGCCGCGCTGGTCAGCCAGACCAGGTCGCCCAGCGGCATGGCGGCGCCGGCGGGTGTATACCGCAGGACTCCGACTGCCAGGGTGGTGGCCGTGGTGTCGGCCATCACCGTCAACATGACACCCGCGCCGACCAGCCGCAGCATCACTGCGTGACGGCGGTCTACGGTGCTCGTCCCCCGCGCTGGTGACGAACGCACGTGGTCACCTCCAAGCTATGAGTGGTCTCCGCCGACCGGCACGCTCCGGCTGTGCGACCGGCGGAGTCGGGACAGATCGTTCGAAGTCCGGTTGGTCAGGCGCCGTAACGGCCGGGAGAGAGCAGGCCGTCCGGGTCGAGAGCGGTCTTGAGCCGGTGGAGCATGCCGAGGCTGGCGGTGCTGGTCTCCGACCACACGTCGGCCGCGGCGTGGTCGATGTCGGAGCGGTAGATGGCGCACCCGTGCCCGCGCAACAGGCAGTTGCCGTCGTTGCGGAGCTGGTGGGCGCGGTGGGGGGCGTCCGGCGCGCCCCGGTCGAAGAAGATCTGGATGACGCCGTTGGCCATGTGCCGGCTGACGAGGTTCCACTCGACCATGAGGGCGGTGCTGTGCGCGTCCACGGCCGTCTGGAGTGCGGCCAGGATGTGCTCGGTCCGTCGCGCGTGCATGGGCATCAGCGGCATCAGCGCCAGGAAGCCCATCTTGCCCTCGTCGATCTGGTCACACGAGGTCACGCCGAGCGCGTTGCGCACGCCCAGGCAGGTGGGGATGCCCTGCGCCATGAGCGCCCTCACGTAGAGCGGGTCACTGGGTGCCACCTCGGCGGCGTCCACCACGCGCAGCGCCTCGGCACCCTCGACCTCGATGAGCGCCTTGCGGAGCAGTTCCTCGGCCAGCTCCACGGTGGCGTCGCTGCCCAGGAGCGGCCCGAGGATGCTGAACAGGCTCGGGTCGACCCCCTTGGGCAGCCTCCAGTCGCCGTGGCTCGGCGTGAGCGACAGCTCGCGCACGCGCAGCAGCCCGTCGGCCGGGTTGCCGCGCCGCAGGAAGCCGGTCATCGCGCCGATCGCCGTACCGACCTGGTCGCGCTGGAAGCGGCCGTGCACGAGGGCGATGGTCTGCGGGCGCGGCACCAGGGCGACGGCCATGGCGGTGACGATGCCCAGGTTGTGCTGGACGAACGCGGGCGTCAGGTCGGGCCCGGCGACCCGGCCGTGGTAGCGCCCCACCGGGTCGAGCCCGCCGGTGGTGACCACGCTGCCGTCGGCGAGCACGGCCTCGATCCCGGCGACGTCGTGGACCCGCGAGCGGAAGCAGCCGTCGCCGCGGTCGAGCGCGTTGCCGACGACGGAGGTGTCGGCGCAGGAGGCGGTGACGTTCAGCATCCACGGGGTGTCGCGCAGCACCTCGGAGAGCTGCGCCTGAGTGACTCCCGGCTCGATGACCGCGTAGCCGGCCTCCAGGTCGAGGCTGCGGATGCGGTTCATGCCGCTCAGGTCGACGACCAGGTTGTCGTCGGTGACCGGCATGGCCGAGCCCATGCCCCAGTTCCTGCCGGTGCTGATCGGGTAGAGGCGGCGCGCGGACGCCGTGGCCCGCCGTACGAGCGCGCGTACCTCGTCGAGGCTGCGCGGCGCGTCGATTCCCGCCACGGAGCGCGGGTGGTGGCCCCCGACCTCGTGCGACCTCAGCTCCAGTCGCTCTAATTCCTGCATGACTCTCCTCTTTCGGCTCACGCGGTGTGCTGGAGCAGGTCGTCGATGGAGCCGATGGCCTGGTTGGACATCTCCCTGATGCCGAGCAGCCGCTGCTCGACGAACACGTCGGGCTCAGCAGCGGTGTCGGGGAGGTCGAGGGTCCCGCGCGGCGGCGCCTGCACGGGGACCTCGTGCAGGCCGTACGGGTGCCGGCGGCCTCTGGAGGTGTCGGTGTCTCGAGTGTCACGCCTGGTTCTGGTGGGCAGGTGCGGGGGGGTTCGCATGACGGGGGCTCTCCTACCGGACTCGAACGGGTTCTTCCGGGCGACCGCTCGCCGTTGAGCGGATCTGGTTCAGCGTGCGCCCTCCGGGTGGTCGAGGTGCTCGACCAGCGGAGTGACGGCCGCGGGGTTGGCCCGCGGCACGCCGTGGTTGATGACGCTCGCGGCGATGCGGCGCTCCGCCAGCCCCATGTGGGGACGGCCGGCGGTGCCGCCCGAGCTCGGCCGGGCGCCGGCCGAGCCGCG
>NZ_JBFAMX010000470.1:0-8158 GCF_040659615.1 Nonomuraea sp. NPDC049784 | reverse complement strand
GGTCGAACCGGTCGCGGGCCCGCCCGAGCGCGGCCGGCCTGCGCGACACGATCACCCGCCGCTCCACCGTCACCGGACCACACTCCTGCGAGCCGCCACGAGAGCCACCGTCACGAGATCACGCCCCTGTGCTGGCGTACGAGCTGCTCGCGCACCTGCCGGCTGTGCCGTCTGCTGACCTGCAGCGTCTCGGTGCCGACGATGAGCGTCACCCGTCCCCCCTCGAACCTGAGCTCGCTGACGTGCCGCCCGGAGACCAGCGTGCTGCGGTGGATGCGGATGAACCCGTCGTCCGACCAGCGCCGCTCCAGCGCGGCCAGGGACATGCGCACGAGGTAGCTCCCGTCCACGGTGTGCAGCCGCACGTAGTCGCCCTTGGCCTCGGCGTACCAGACGGCCTGCTGCGGCACGAACCGGGTGCGCCCACCGAGCTCGACCGGGATCACGTCGTCCTGGCCCGGCTCGGGGGCGGGCAGAGAGGACGCCTCCAGCCGGCGTACGGCCTCCGACAGGCGCTCGGCCCTGACCGGCTTGAGCAGGTAGTCGACCGCCTCCAGCTCGAACGCCTGCACCGCGCATTCCTCGTGCGCGGTCACGAACACCAGCTTGGGCGGGCTGGGGAACCCGCCGACCAGCCTGGCCAGATCGAGCCCGTCGAGCCCGGGCATCCGGATGTCCAGGAAGATCCCGTCGAGCCGCTCCCCTCCGCCGATCATCTGCACCATGTCCTGCAGCGCCGTGACGCCGTCGGCGGCGGTCGCGACGTGTTCGATCCTCTCGTCCTGGCGCAACAGATAGGCGAGCTCCTCCAGAGCGGGCACCTCGTCGTCGACGGCCAGAACTCTCAGCATGTCCTCCACGCTGCCGTATGAAAGCAAAGGTCACAAGCGACACGCCAGCATAGAGTAATGATTTGACTACAATCAGCTAAGCTGGGTTTTGGGCACCCGCAGCCTCACCTTCGTGCCCGCGCCCAGCGCCGTCTCCACGACGAGCCCGTAGCCGTCGCCATAGATCTGGCGCATCCTCAGGTCCACGTTCGCCAGCCCGATGCCGCTCCCCTCGCGGGCCGGGTCCTCGTCCAGCATCCGCCGCGCGCACTCCGGGTCCATACCGGCGCCGTCGTCCTCGACCGTGATGTGCGCCTCCGGGCCCGCGTCGCGCACCACGACCCGCACCTCGCCGCCGCCGCCGCGGCCGCGCATACCGTGCTTGATGGCGTTCTCGACGAGCGGCTGCAGGCACAGGAACGGCACGGGGACGGGCAGCACCTCGGGCGCCACCTGCATGCTGAAGCGCAGCTTGTCGCCGAATCTGGCACGTTCCAGCAACAGGTAGCGGTCGACGCACGTCAGCTCGTCGGCCAGGGTCGTGAAGTCGTGCGCCCTACGCAGCGCGTACCGGGAGAAGTCGGCGAAGTCGAGCAGGAGCTCGCGGGCGCGCTTGGGGTTCGTGCGGACGAACGAGGCGATCGTGGTGAGCGCGTTGTAGACGAAGTGGGGCGAGATCTGCGCCCGCAGCGCGCGCATCTCGGCCTCCAGGGCGCGCCGCCGCGAGGCGTCCAGGTCGGCCAGTTCGAGCTGACCTGACACCCAGCGGGCAACCTCGGTGACGGTACGCACGAGCCCGGCGCTCACCTCGTCGTCGAACGCCGCCAGCGTCCCCACGACCGTGCCGTCCACGGTCAGCGGCACCACGACACCACCCTGCGGCTCTCCGGCGAACACCTGCGCCCGGCCCGCCGCCAGCACGGCGCGGGCGTAGGTGAGCACGTCGTCGGTGCACGGCCCCTCCCAGGCCAGCGCGGCCTCGGTCGAGGTGATCGCGACGGCACGGGTGCCGAGCAACGTGTGCAGGTGCCGCACGGCCTTGCGGGCGGAGTCGCGGTTGAGCCCGCCGCGCAGGGCGGGGGCGGCCATCGCGGCGATGTGCAGCGTGGTGAATGTCGCCTCGTCAGACCTGCGGCCCTCCGGCGGCGCATGAGGGCGCCGCCGAGCCCGGGCAAGCCCGTAGCCGGCAATGAAAGACAGGGAAGACAGCGCCACGCATGCGGTGGTCAGCATGCGGGAAACCGTAGCCAAAAACAGAGCGTGTCCGAGGGAAAACCAGGAGTGAAGTCTAAGGGGGTCCCTCGCCGGGTTCTTCCTGGTAGGAGTAGCGCTGCTCGCGCCAGGGATCGGCGAGGTTGTGGTAGCCGCGCTCCTCCCAGAAGCCTCGGCGATCTTCGAGGAGGTATTCGATGCCGCGTACCCATTTGACGCTCTTCCACGCGTACAGGTGGGGCACGACGATCCGCAGCGGGAAGCCGCGGTCGGGGCTGAGCGGCTTCTCGTCGAGCTCCATGGCGAACAGCGTGTCGGAGGCGATGAAGTCGGACATGCGAAGGTTGGCGCTGTAGCCGTACTCGGCCCAGATCATCACGTGGCGCACGCCGGGGTCGGGCGGGGCGGCCTCAATGATCGTGGCGGGGGTGACGCCGCGCCATTCGTTGCCCATGAGGGAGAACTTGGTCACGCAGTGGAAGTCGGCGATGCATGTCGCGCGGGGCAGCCGCTCGAACTCGTTCCAGGTGAAGCGGTGCTCCGCGCCGGACGCGGTGGCGCCGAAGACCCGGAAGTCCCAGCTCTCCGGCTTGAACGGAGGCACCCTGCCGTAGTGGATCACGGGTCGGCCGCGCGGCACGTACTGGCCTGGAGGCAGGCGCGACTCCTCCACGATCACTCCCCTCACTGGACTCGCCGTCTTGGGCCATCCTGCCATCGGATCGTCCGCGCCTCGCGGGCGGGTGCGATGCGATGGGCTCCGAGGCGACCGTACTCATGAGTAACTTGAGTACATGACCCCATGCGGCGGCCCGCCGCCCGGCGGCACGATGAGCGCATGACGAAGCCCATTCAGCCCACGCAGACCACCGCGTTCTACGTCCAGGCGATCCTGTCGTTCGCCGTCTCGCTGTCCTCCGTGGTGATCGCCCTGATCTACCTGCCCGTCGAGGGGTGGGTCAGGGCGTTCCTGGGGCTCGGCCTGCTGTACGTCGTCACCTCGACGGTCACGCTGTGCAAGGTCGTACGCGATCGTCAGGAGCAGTCCGTGGTGACCAACCGGGTGGACCAGGCCAGGCTGGACAAGCTGCTGGCCGAGCACGACCCGTTCAAGGTCAGCACCTGAGAGCCCCGAGCCGAGGCTTTCCGCGGATCAGGCGGTAAGGAATCCGCCAAGTGATGGTCCACCGGGTCGGCCGGTCACGACCATGGGCCTGTGCGAAAGATCCTCGTCCTCCTGCTGCTCGTGGCCGGGTGCGGCAGCGTGCCCCCGGCCCCCGCTCCTCAGCCGGTCTCCGTGCCGACGCCCACTGCCACCACGGACGCGCAGGAGTCCTGGCGCATCACCAGGCGTGGCACGGAGCACGAGATCGAGGGCTACGCCGACCAGGTGAGCGTCCTGCCGGGTGAGCGCTTCCAGCTGCGCGTCTCCACGACCGCGCCGCGCTTTTCCGCCATCGCCTTTCGCATGGGCGCGAACCCGGCCAAGATCTGGGAGTCGCCCGAGGTCAAGGGGGAACGGCAGGCGCCCATGAAGATCGTCGGCGGCACGGTGACCGCCGCGCACTGGCGCCCCTCGCTCGGCGTGGACACCACGGGCTGGCCGGAGGGCGCGTACCTGATCAGGCTCGACGCCTCCACCGGGGCCCAGCGCTATGTCCCGATCACCGTGCGCTCGGCCTCCACCGCCGCCCGCGTGGTGATCGTGAACGCGGTCACGACCTGGCAGGCGTACAACCTGTGGGGCGGACGCAGCCTCTACCAGGGCCCCGGTGGGTTCGACGGCCGCTCCCGCGCCGTCACCTTCGACCGCCCGTACGACCACGACGGCGCCCGGCTCTTCCTGGACTTCGAGAAGGACGCGCTGGCCGTGGCCGAGCGGAGCCATGTGCCTCTGGCGTACCTGACGAGCCTCGACATCAAGCCGGGAGTGCTCGACGGCGCCCGCGCGGTGGTGTCGCTGGGCCACGACGAGTACTGGTCGCCCGGCATGCGCGGCGTCGTCACCAAGGCCAGGGACAGCGGCACGAACCTCGCCTTCCTCGGCGCCAACGCCGTCTACTGGCGGATCGCGATGCACGGCAGGACGGTCGCCTGCGACAAGGAGCGGCTGTGCCGGCTGTGGCGGGACTCGGAGCCGGAGAGCGGGCTGGTGGGGCAGATGTACGACTGCTTCCCCGCCGAGGGCGTCTACCGGGTCACCCGGCCGAGCCACTGGATCTTCGCCGGCACCAAGGGCGGGAGCTTCCCGGGGATGGTCGGCGTGGAGGCCGACAAGGTGTCGCCGGGATCGCCGGGGAAGGTCCAGGTGCTGGCGGAGTCTCCGTACTCCTGTGGCGGGCGGGCGACCGTCTCCCACAGCACCTACTACGTGGCGCCCAGCGGGGCGGGGGTGTTCGCGTCGGGGACAATGCGCTGGGTGTGCGCGATGCGGGGACGGCGGTGCGGCCACGGCGTGCCCGACCGCGCCGCCGCCTTCACCCGCCGCGCCACGACCAACCTGCTGACCCGCTTCGCCAAGGGTCCGGCAGGCGCCCCGTAGCGGCGGGCTCAGGACGAGTTTCCCCCCAGCAGGATCTCGCCCAGCGCGCGCGTGATCTCGCGCTCGACGGGCTCCTTGGTCACGCCCAGGTCGGCCAGCGCCCGCACCACCGGTCCTTCCTCGAGTGACAGCACGCCCAGCAGCAGGTGCTCGGTGCCCACGAAGCTGTGCCCGAGCCGCAGCGCCTCGCGCAGCGTCAGCTCCAGCACCTTCCTGCTCTCCGTCGTGAACGGGACGGACTGGGGCGGGTTCCCCTCGCCCGGGCCGACCGCGGCCGTGACGGCGTCCCTGACGGCGTCGAGCGAGGCCCCGAGCGTCACCATGGCCTTGGCCGCCAGCCCGTCGGGCTCGCCCAGCAGGCCCAGCACCAGGTGCCCGACCTCGATGTGGCCGTGCCCGGCCGCCCGCGCCTCCTTCTGCGCCTGCACGACGACACTCCGGGCCCGCTGAGTGTAGCGCTCGTACGTGCGCAGGTCATCGGCCATCGAGCCGCCGCTCTTGGGCACGAACCGCTTCTGTGCGGCCTGCTTGCTGACCCCCATGCTGTGCCCGATGTCGGTCCAGGACGCCCCGGACCGCCTGGCCTGGTCGACGAAGTGGCCGATCAGGTGGTCGGCCACTTCGCCGATGTGCTCGCCCAGCGACACGGCGTCGGCCAGCTCGTCCAGGGGGTCGCCCTCGGGGTGACGGTTCTTGATCGCGGAAATGAGATCGTCGAGACGAACGATGTTGTCCATGCGTCAACCATAGGTTGACGGCAGCGGATCGTCAACCCAGGGTTGACGATCCGCGGGATGCCAGCTCGACTGCCGCGCGCCACCGCTCGTAGCCGGCGTCGTCCCGGTCGCCGGGCACGAAGCGCCGCCCGAGCTGCCAGGTCTTGCGCAGGTCGGACTTCGACCCCCACACCCCGCAACCCAGTCCGGCCAGGAAGGCCGCGCCGAGCCCCGTGGTCTCCAGGACTGCCGGGCGTTCCACCGTCGTACCGAGCTGGTCCGCCTGGAGCTGCATGAGCAGGTCGTTCATGCTGGCCCCGCCGTCGGCCTTGAGCACCGGCACAGCGCCCCCGGTCATCGCCTCCACCACGTCCCGCACCTCGAACGCGATCGCCTCCAGCGTGGCCCTGACCAGGTGGGCCCGCGTGGTGCCGCGCGTGATGCCGGTGATCAGCCCGCGCGCGTGGGGATCCCAGTGCGGCGCCCCCAGCCCCGTCAGAGCCGGCACGAACACCACGCCGCCGCTGTCGGGCACGGTCCGCGCCAGAGCCTCCGACTCCGACGCCGTGCCGATCAGCCCCAGCCCGTCGCGCAGCCACTGCACGGCCGCCCCCGTCACGAAGATCGACCCCTCCAGCGCGAACGTGCGCTCGCCTGACGGCGTCTGCCAGGCCACGGTGGTCAGCAGCCCCGCGTCGGACCTGACGATCTCTCCACCGAGGTTGGCCAGCACGAACGACCCCGTGCCGTAGGTGCACTTCACGTCACCCACGTCGAAGCACATCTGCCCGAACAGGGCCGCCTGCTGGTCGCCGGCCACCCCGCTGATCGGCAGCTCCAGCCCGAGGAAGGCCGACGGCTCGGTGTGGCCGAGCGGCCCGTAGTTGGGCACGATCTCGGGCAGGGCGTGCTCGGGCACCCCGAACAGCTCGCACAGCTCGGGCTCCCAGTCGCCGGACACCAGGCCGTACAGGAGCGTGCGCGAGGCGTTGGACGGATCGGTCACGTGCAGCGCGCCAGCCGTGAGCCTGGCGATGAGGTAGGAGTCCACCGTCCCGACGGCGACGTTGCCGGTCTCGACGCCCTCCCACACACCCTCCTCGTGCTCAGCCAGCCAGGCGAGCTTGCTGGCAGTGAAGTACGGGTCGAGCCGCAGCCCGGTCAGCTCCGACACGCGCGGCTCGTGACCGGCCTCGCGCAGCCGCCCGCAGATCTCGGCGGTGCGCCGGTCCTGCCAGACGATGGCCCGGCACGGCGCGGCAAGCGTGCGCCGGTCCCAGAGGACGGCGGTCTCGCGCTGTGTGGCGAGCCCGACGCAGGACGGCGAGCCGGAGGCCCTGCTCAGTGCCGAACTGCACGCGGACAGCGTGGCCTGCCAAATGTCCTCGGGATTGTGTTCGACCCAGCCGGGCGAGGGAAAATGTTGCCTGAACTCCTCGTAGCCCATGGACTCGATTTGCCCGTTTTCAGTGACAACGAGCGCAGTCACCCCCGTTGTCCCGGCGTCGATGGCCAACACACTCACGAAATCTCCTCGCAATCGATGTTTATGTCGCGGAGCTAAGCGTTTGGTCTAGACCACTGCCCGTGACGGCGGGCAGAATGCGAGTCTGACATTAAGGTGACCCCCGTCGGGAGGAACCCGCCATGCGTATTGGAGTGCTCACCGGGGGCGGCGACTGCCCCGGTCTTAACGCCGTGATCAGGGCGGTAGTGCGTAAAGGAGTGAGCGTCTATGGTCACGAGTTCGCCGGCTTCCGTGACGGCTGGCGCGGCCCGCTTGAAGGCGACACGATGCCGCTCGACATCCAGGCCGTGCGCGGCATCCTGCCACGCGGCGGCACCATACTCGGCTCCTCCCGAACGAACCCGATAAAGATCGAGGGCGGGGTCGACCGGATCAAGGAGAACCTCGCCGCCACCAGTGTCGACGCCTTGATCGCCATCGGCGGCGAAGACACGCTGGGCGTCGCCAAGCAGCTGTACGACCGTGGCGTCAACGTGGTTGGCGTACCCAAGACCATCGACAACGACCTGTCGGGCACCGACTACACCTTCGGCTTCGACACCGCCGTCAACATCGCGATGGAGGCCATCGACCGCCTCCACACCACCGCGGAGTCCCACCACAGGGCGCTCATCTGCGAGGTCATGGGCCGCCACGCGGGCTGGATCGCGCTGCACGCGGGCATGGCGGGCGGCGCCAACGTCATCCTCATCCCGGAGCGGCCGTTCGACATCGACCGGGTCTGCGAATACGTCGAGTCCCGCTTCCGCACCCGTTACTCGCCGATCATCGTGGTCGCCGAGGGCGCCCACCCGATCGAGGGGCAGATGGAGCTGCAGACGGGTGAGCTCGACGCGTTCGGCCACGTCAGGCTGGGCGGCATCGGCGAGAGGCTGGCCAAGGAGATCGAGAAGCGCACCGGCAAGGAGGCCCGCACCACGGTGCTCGGCCACATCCAGCGCGGCGGCACTCCGACGGCGTACGACCGGGTGCTGGCCACCAGGTTCGGGCTGCAGGCCATCGACGCGGCCCACGAGGGCGACTACGGCAAGATGGTCGCGCTGCGCGGCACCGACATCGTCCGCGTCGGGCTCGACGAGGCCACGGCCGAGCTGAAGACCGTGCCCGTCTCGCGTTACTCCGAGGCGGAAGTGTTCTTCGGCTAGCTGAAAGCGGCTTGCAAGCGCGCGGCCGTACCTTCTGAACCAGCGGGGTTACCGCGCAGCAACCCCCTCGGGGTACGGCTTGCGCCGCGGCTAGAGCCTGTACGGAGTTGAAATCACGGGGATCGCCTGCGGCACGGTCGGCAATCCTGGTAGGCCATCGACATGGCGCGTGGAGACCTCACCGA
>NZ_JBFAMX010000469.1:0-8198 GCF_040659615.1 Nonomuraea sp. NPDC049784 | reverse complement strand
CCACGCACCGGCTCGGGGTGTCGCTGGTCAACTCGTACGGGACCAAGGAGTTCTTCCCCGGTTACCAGGCCGAGCCCATCGTGTACATGCTGACCAACACCGGCATCACCGGCGACGTCGGCCTGGGCCTGCAGCGCGATCTCGGGCTGCGCCACCTGCGCATGCTGTCGGAGGTGCAGGCGTACGGCTCGTCGGCCGGGGCCATGGTCCAGTACGCCGCCATGGCCGTGGCTGCCGGCATGGCCGACGTCGTGGCCTGCGTCTTCGCCGACGCGCCGCTGAAGGACAAGTCGACGGGAGGCGGCGCGGCCTACGCCGGCGCGGGCCGCAGGCTCACCGGCTGGCAGGGCCTGACCGCCGCCTCGGGCATCTACAGCGCCAACACCATGTACGCGCTGGCCGCCCGCAGGCACATGCAGACGTACGGCACCACGAGCGAGCAACTCGGCCACATAGCCGTCGCCCAGCGCGCCTGGGCGGCCAGAAACCCCCTGGCCCAGATGCGCGACCCGATCACCCTCGAGGACCACCAGAGCTCCCGGTGGATCGCCGAGCCGTTCCACCTGCTCGACTGCTGCCTGGTCAGCAACGGCGGTGTCGCGGTCGTCGTCACCTCCGCCGACCGGGCCGCCGGCCTCGCCCAGCCCGCCGTGCACATCCTCGGCTGGGGACAGGCGCACCCCGGGTACGCCATGGGCAGGGACAGCGAGTTCGGCCTGGTCAGCGGCGCCGCCCTGTCAGGCCCGACGGCGCTGAAGATGGCCGGGGTGACGATCGCCGACATCGACGTGGCCGAGCTGTACGACTGCTACACCTACACCGCGCTCATCTCGCTGGAGGACTACGGCTTCTGTGCCAAGGGCGAGGGCGGCCCCTTCGTCGCCAGCGGCGTGCTCGGACCGGAGGGGAGCCTGGCCGTCAATACCGGGGGCGGCCAGCTCTCCTCCTACTACATGTGGGGCATGACGCCGCTGTCGGAGGCCGTCATCCAGGCCCGCGGCCAGGGCGGCGAGCGCCAGGCTCCCCGCAACGACCTCGTCCTGGTCAGCGGCAACGGCGGCGTGCTCGACCACCACTCCACCCTCGTCCTCAGCCCGCACGCGCGATAGGAGCATGCCGATGCCCGTGGGAATCGTCCACCGCGACGCGGCCACCGCCGAGTTCTTCGACGGCACCGCGCGCGGCGAACTGCTGATCCGGCGCTGCGACCAGTGCGGCGCCTTCGCGGCGCCGCAGGCGCGCACCTGCCCGGGCTGTGCGTCCCCGGAGCCGTCCTGGACGCCCGCCGCCGGGACGGGGCTGGTGGTGAGCTGGTCGGTGGTGCACACCAAGGGCGCGCCGCCCATCGTGGTCGCGATCGTCGAGCTGGACGAGGGGCCGTGGCTCCAGGCCCAGATCACCGGCGCCGCGCCCGAGGACGTGTACGGCGGCATGCCGGTACGCGTCGCCTTCGAGCGCCCCGAAGGGGGTGAGGCGATCCCGGTGTTCCGCCCCGCCAACGGCTGATTACGCTGGGTGGGGTGGACATCCAGCAGCTCAGATACTTCGTGGCCGTGGCCGAGGAGCTCCACTTCGGCCGTGCCGCCGAGCGGCTGCACGTGACGTCCTCCCCGCTCAGCCGCCGCATTCGCGAGCTGGAGAAGGAGCTGGGGGCCGACCTGTTCGACCGCCGTTACCACCAAGTGGAGCTGACGCCGTTCGGGCGGACGTTCCTCGGCCCCGTCCGCGACGTCCTGGCCCGCTTCGACGCGCTGCCCGAGCTGGCCGCCGGAGCCGCCGCGGCGCCGGCGGTCGTGCGGGTGGGGGCCACCCCGCTCGCCCCCACCCAGGTCCTGGACCTGGTCCTGGAGACGTTCGAGAAGGTCAGCCCGGGGGTCGAGCTGCCGGTGACCCTGGAGCCGTCGGCGGGTCTGCTCGGACTGCTGGCCGCGCGCAAGCTCGACCTCGCCGTGGTGCACCTGCCCGTGGACGACCCCGGCCTGGCCAGTCTCGCGCTCGCGGAGTACCGCTTCGCCGTCGCCATGCGCGCCGACGACCCGCTCGCCGGCCGCTCCGAGCTCACGATCGCCGACCTCGCCGACCGGGAGATGCTGCTCACCTCGCACAAGGTGCATCCACTGGTGATGAACGGGCTCCGCGACCACCTGCGCGAGGGCGGCGTCACCCGGATCCGCGAGCTGCCGCACAGCGACGTGGTCCAGGTCGCCGCGCACATCACCCACTCGCGCGCCCTGTCGCTGACCACACCCAGCACCATCTCCGGCCGCATATTCGGCGAGATCGGTCTCGTCCTCGTGCCATTGCACGACCCGGAGCTCCACTTCCGGCTCGGCGTCGTCTGGCCCACGCGCGACGAAGCGAAGGGCGGCCCGATCGCGGAGGTTCTCGGCGCTCTACGCGAGCGGCGCGGCGACTCTCTCATCATCCTCTGAGACGGTTGTCAGAGGCCTGTAGGAGGAGGGTAGATCGCCACGGCAGCCGTGAGGACGAACTCGGTGACCTCCTCGATGTAGCGCGCGCTTCCCGCCGTCATCTTCGGACGCAGGTCTTCCGGCGTGGCCAGCACGTGGTTCAGGACTCCGCCGAGGAGGGTGTCGAGGATGAGAGAGGGGGAGGCGTGCTCGCCCAGCTCTCCGCGAGCGATGGCGCGGCGGATGACCGCTCGGGCGTTCAGCACCCTGGAGCGGCGGATCGTGGCGGACAGGTCGGCGAAGAGCTCCGGGTAGGCGCGGGCCTCCACGTGCAGCCGCAGCCCGGCCAGCCCGTGCGGGCCGAGGTAGTGGTCCATCATGGCGCGAGCCAGCTCGCGAAGCTCGTCCCGCAGGTTGCCGGTGTCGATGGTCAGGGCGGGCGTCGCCAGTGCCCACTCCAGCGCGTCCATGACCAGCTTCTCCCGGCTGGGCCAGCGCCGGTAGATGGCTGCCTTGCCGATCCCGGCCCGCCGCGCGACCGCGTCGAGCGTGAACTTGGCCCAGCCGAGCTCGGCGTAGAGCTCGATGGCCGCCTGCAGCGCCTTGCGGCCGACCTCCGCGTCGCGGGGGCGACCGGGTCCGGCTGTCCTGATCGCGGGTACGGACACGGGTTACCTCCTGGGGGAAACAGTAGTGGCTGCGCGCAGCGTCGCCTGTCCACCCTTCGACCCTCGATAATGGGCCTGTCCGGAGCCCGCCGCGGCTCCCCGAGGCGAGGACGGTCGATGAGCTTCACGGTGCCCCGCACCCGAGGCGAGGCGGCCGCGCGGCAGTTGCGAGCCGAGATCGTCAGCGGTGTGCTGCGTCCCGGCGAGGTCATCAAGGACGCCGAGATCGCCTCGAGGCTCAACCTCAGCATCACCCCCGTTCGCGAGGCGATCGCCCAGCTCGTCACCGAAGGGCTGATCGAGGCGATGCCCAACCGGGTGCGCAGGGTGAAGGAGCACCTGGCCGAGGGGACGGCCGACGGGGTGATCCTCGGCGGTCAGGCGGAGAGCACGAATCCCGCATAGACGTCCGCCGTGACCTGGTCGCATTTCTGCCGGTAGGCGCCGACGCCGCCGACGTACGGCATGAACACCCGGGGCTTGCCCGGGATGTTGGCGCCCAGATACCAGGAGTTGGCCCGCATGTAGAGAGTGCGGCCGGCGACTTCGTTGACGTGGTCCACCCAGGCGTCCTCGGCCAGCGGGTCGGCGTCGATGGTGGCGATGCCGCCGCCCCGCAGCCGTTCCAGGCAATCGGCGATCCAGTCCACGTGCTGCTCGATGGAGACGATCATGTTGCTGAGCACCGACGGGCTGCCGGGGCCGGTGATGGTGAACATGTTGGGGAAGCCCGCCGTCATCAGCCCCAGGTACGTACGTGGCCCGGCCTCCCACTTGCGCCGCAGCGACAGGCCGCCCTTGCCGGTGATGTCGATGCCGAGCAGCGGACCGGTCATGGCGTCGTAGCCGGTCGCGTACACGATCATGTCGGCGGCGTACTCGGCGTCGGCGGTGCGCACGCCGGTCGGGGTGATCTCCTCGATCGGCGCGTCGCGCACGTCGACCAGGGTCACGTCGGGACGGTTGTAGGTGGCGTAGTAACCGGTGTCGATGCAGATCCGCTTGCTGCCGATGGGATGGTCCTTGGGCGCCAGCAGCTCGGCCACCTGCGGATCCGCGACGATCTCGCGGATCTTCTCGCGGACGAACTCAGCACTCTTCTCGTTGGCCTCGGGATTGATCGCGATGTCGCCATAGGCGCCGAGGAACGCCGTGCCGCCCTTGGCCCAGCGGGTCTCGAATTCCCGCAGCCGATCCTCCTCCGTCGCCTCCAGCGCCGATGCCGTGTTGGAGGTGGACATGACGCCCGCGGCGGAGGTGCGCATGGCGGCACGGATCTCGGCGTAGTTGGCCTTCACCCACTGTGCGTACTCCGGTTCCATGGGCCTGTTCCAGGCAGGCAGGCTGTAGTTGGCGGTGCGCTGGAACACCGTCACGTGCTCCGCCTGCGCGGCGATCACCGGGATGGCCTGGATGCCGGAGGAGCCGGTGCCGATGACGGCGACCCGCTGCCCGGCGAAGTCCACGCCCTCGTGCGGCCATCGCCCGGTGTGGTAGCTGGGCCCCTGGAAGGATCCGACGCCGGGGAAGCCGGGTATCCGGGCCGCCGACAGGCAGCCCACCGCGGTGATGAGGTACGTCGCCGACACGTGGTCGCCGCGGTCGGTCTCCACACGCCACAGGTTCGCGGTCTCGTCGTAGCCGGCGCGGGTCACCCGGGTCTCGAATTGGATGTCCCCGCGCAGGTCGAATCGGTCGGCGACGTGATTGGCGTAACGCAGGATCTCCGGCTGGGACGGGTAGCGCTCGCTCCACTCCCACTCCTGCTGGAGATCCTCGTCGAAGGAGTAGGAGTACTCCATGCTCTCCACGTCGCAGCGGGCGCCCGGGTAGCGGTTCCAGTACCAGGTGCCACCGACGCCGTCGCCGGTCTCGAAGACGCGGACGGCCAGGCCCAGCCCGCGCAGCCGGTGCAGCATGTACATGCCGGCGAAGCCCGCGCCGACGACGACGGCGTCGTACCTCATCGCAGGCTCCCGTCGATCGCCTCGACGACCATGGTGATCGCCGCCGCACTGCCCGGCAGCACGTTCACCATCGTGAAGAAGGCGTGCATCTGGCCCTCGAACCGCTTGAACCGCACCGGGACGCCGGCCTCGCGCAGCCGCTCGGCGTAGGCCTCGCCCTCGTCCCGAAGCACGTCGTGCTCAGCGGTCAGCACGACGGCCGGCGGCAGGCCCGACAGGTCCTGGGCCCGCAGCGGAGAGGCGTCCGCGTTTGCCCGCGCGGCCGGGTCGGGTGCGTAGTGGTCCCAGAACCAGACCATGCTGTCGCGGCTCAGCATGAGCTGGTTGGCGGGGTCGGTGTAGGAGGCGTTGTCCAGGTCGCAGTCGGTCACCGGGTAGATGAGGACCTGCAGCGCGATGGCGGGACCGCCCTCGTCGCGGCTGCGCTGGGCCACGACGGCCGACAGGTTGCCGCCCGCGCTGTCCCCGGCCACGATGACCGGCAGGTCCCGCCCCGGTCCCTTCGCGGCCCAGCACAGCGCGTCGTAGGCGTCCCGGGCCGCGACGGGGTAGCGGTGCTCGGGGGCGAGCCGGTAGTCGACGAGGACGACGGTGCAGCTCGTCCGGTGCGCCAGCATCCTTCCCAGGGTGTCGAACTCGTCGATGGCGCCGACGACCCAGCCGCCGCCGTGGTAGTACACGATCACCGCCCATGGGTCCTCGACAGGGACCAGGACGCGTGCCCCGAACGATCCTCCGTCCGCCGCCTCGATCACGGCTTCTTCCACGCGGGCCATTTCCGGGCCCTTGCCGTACAGGTCGCCCAGCGCGCCGACCATGGCGCGCGCCTCCTCGGGTGTCATCTCGTGCAGGGGCTTGCCGCCTGCTTCGCTCATCTGCTTGAGGAACTGAGTCGTCGCGTCGTCAAGGGACATGGAAGGTCACCTCACCGGGGGCGTGGAGTGATCTGTGTCACTGTCCTCAACTTAAAATGCAGAATGCATCGGGTCAACGGACGATAATCGTCCGGTTCGGCGTCCTCAGGAGAGCAGCCCCGACAGCTCGCGCAGGCGTGCGGCGCAGTCGTCGACGAGCTGCCTGGCGATGTCCGCGGCCGGGCGCAGCTGCTGGAAGGAGCCGACGACCTGGCCGATGAAGAACGACTCCAGGCGCAGGGCCCCCTCGTTGCCCTCCTCCGCGGCGGCGTCGATGCGTGCCCACGCGTCGTTGACCAGCATCGGCTGCAGCGGCATGGGCAGGGCTCCCGGGCTGTCCGGCCGCTCCCACTCCTCGTGCCAGGCGCTGCGGAGCTGGCGGGCCGGCTTGCCGGTACGCGTGGGGGAGCGAACCGTGTCACCGCTGCTCGCGGCCAGGAATTTCGTCTTGACGGGCAGCGGGGTGATGTCCTCGTGGCTGTTGAGCCAGACCGACCCGCACCAGACCCCGGCGGCGCCCAGGGCGAGCGCGGCGGCCATCTGCCGCCCGGAGGCGATGCCGCCCGCGGCCAGCACCGGCACGTCGCCGGCGATGTCCACGATCTCCGGCGTCAGAATCATCGTGGCGATCGTCCCCGTGTGCCCGCCTGCCTCCGTGCCCTGGGCGATGAGCAGCTCGACTCCCGCCTCCAACTGGCGCCGGGCGTGTTTGGCCGAGCCGACCAGCGCCGCCACGACCACGCCCGCGCGCTTGCCCCGCTCCACCAGGAACGGCGGCGGCGTGCCGAGCGCGTTGGCCACCAGCGAGATCTTGTGGCTGAACGCCACGTCGAGCAGCTCCTCGACGCCCTGAGGGTTGATGGCGGCCGACAGCTCGTCCGCGGATGCGTCCTCCGCGGCCTTCCGCTCGGGAATGCCGTACTTGTCCATGAGTCCCGCCACGAACGCGTGATGCTCCTCGGGAATCTGCGCGCGCAGGCTCGCGATGAGGTCGGCGGGGTCGCCCTTGGCGGTCTTGGCCGGCACCAGCACGTCCACGCCGTACGGCTTGCCTCCCACCTGCCTGTCGATCCAGGTGAGCTGGGCGTCCAGTTCCTCCGGCGTGTACGCGGTGGCGGCCAGAACGCCGAACCCGCCCGCGTTGGTGACGGCCGCCACCACGGCAGGGGACCGGTTGAACCCCACGAGCGGCTCGGCCACTCCCAGCATGTCGGTCAGTGCGGTACGCATGGCTGCTCCTTCGTGATATCTGAACGGAAACCGTCCGTAATGGGTGCAGGCTATATTGCCGGCAACCGTTCAGCAATAAGGAGACATGGCCGATGGCAACCACTGCGGGCAGGCGTCGCGACCCCGAGGTCGATCGCAAGGTCACCGACGCCGCCATCGCGCTCTACGGCGAATGCGGCTGGGCGGGCTTCAGCATCGAGGCGGTGGCGCGGGCGTCTGGCGCCGGCAAGGCGTCGATCTACCTGCGCTGGCCGAGCCGCGAGGCGCTGCTGGTGGACGCGCTGACCTCGCGCATCGCGCCGGTCACCGAAGTCGACACCGGCAACGTCCGTGACGATCTGCTCGGCCTCGCCCGGCAAATGCTCGATCTCTACCTCGGCGACGCGGGCCGCGCGGCCCTCCGTATGGGCCTGGAGGCGGAGGGCATCCCGGCCGTCGACGGGCCCTGGCAGGCGTTGCGTGCCTCGCAGTCCTCCGCCGCTCGCGCCCTGGTCAGGCGGGCGATCGACCGTGGCGAGCTGCCCTCGGAGACTCCGGTGACGATGCTGCTGGACACGCTTTGCGGTGGCGCCATGATGCACGTCATGGCCACACCGGCCGACCTGCGTGAGCGGCTCGCGGCTGATCCCGGCGAGTTCGCGGCCCGCCTGGTGGACTTCCTGCTCGCCGCCGTGAACCGCTGACCGGCTCCCTGTATTGCGGAACGGTTACCGTCTGATTTAGTTTAAAGAGACGGATGCCGTTCAGTAATTAGGAGTCGCCGTGATCAAGACTGTTGCCGTGACTGAGCAGGAGGTCGCCGCGTTCGCCGAAGCCGTGCGCGGTGTGCTGGCCCGCACATGGCCGGATGCCCGCGCCGCGAGCGCCGGTGGGCTCGGCGAGGTCTGGGCGGCCGCGGCCCCCCAGGGCGGGTTCGAGCTCGGCACCCAGGGCGCACGGGCGCCCGCCTTACCGGAGATCGGTAGAGCACACCTCTGAAAACACGTCACATAAAGTTACAACGCCTAT
>NZ_JBFAMX010000468.1:0-8202 GCF_040659615.1 Nonomuraea sp. NPDC049784 | reverse complement strand
GCCGGATTCGTCTCGGTCGCCGGGGCGCTTGTCGTTCCCCTCGGCACCGGCTGGCAGGCCTTCGTCGCCTTCGCCGCCGGCAACGTGGTTTTCTCCGCCGGCGTGGTGGTGCTCAGCGTGGTGACCCGCACCTACCGGCAGATGGCCAGCCCGCCCGAACTGCTGCCCCGGGTGATGGCGACGGTCCGCTTCGTCTCCTGGGGTGCGATCCCGATCGGCGGCTTGATCGCCGGAGTAATCGCCGGGGTCGTCAGCAGCCGGGTAGCCCTGATGACTTTTGTCGTCGCGGCCGCCTGCATTCCGTTGGTCCTGCTGGCCTCACCGATCCGGCACCTGCGCAATCTCACCGACTATCACCAAGGCGACTGACGGGCAGCTGGGCTCGTGCAGAGAGGTGCGGTCGCCGCACCCGCGCGTGCTCGTCCTCGTTCCGTCACTGTTCCGTGGGGGCGCCAGAACCAATAAGAGATGACGAGGGCCAGCCACAGCCTTAATCCCTGCTCAGCCTTCTGATCGCTGGGCTTCCCCAGGTGGCTGGGCAGCGGGTCGGAGATCATCCAGTTCTTGCTGTCGGAGTCCGGAGGCGGCGGCTCGCGTTGACGAACGACCGCAGCCGCAGGCCCTCCGGCACCTCGGTCTGGAAGGCGTGCTCGGACACGTCGTTGACATACTTCGGGGCATGACGGCTATGGACGTGATGCAAGTGGTGGCGGCTGCGGTGGTCGAGCAGGAACGGCTGCTCCTCGTCAGCAAGAAGATCGCCCCCGAGGTGTTCTACCTTCCAGGAGGAAAACCCGAAGATGGAGAGTCCGCCGAGCAGACCCTTGTGCGTGAGCTGAACGAGGAGCTCGGAGTCTCCCCGCTCGACATGAATCTGCTCGGCCACGTTGAGGACGTGGCCGTTCTGGAGGGCGTTCCCATGCGGCTGACAGTGTTCGTGACGCAGATCGATGGCTCACCAACGCCCGCTGCCGAGCTGGCCACTCTGGGCTGGACGAACGGACGGGATTCCTACATACCCCTTCTCGCACCCGCGATCCGCAACCAAGTGCTGCCTCTGCTGGCCCAGTCTGGGGTATTCGGCGCGATGTCGACGCCCGCCGACAGACCTTAGCCGCCGCAGGACTCGAAGCTGATCAAGTCGGACAGGACCGGATAGGCGTCCCTGGTCCTGACCTTCTTCGTGACGGTATCGGCCTGCAGGACACGTACAAGGGTCGGCGCTTCTCCTGATGTTCGTGGATGGTGACCTGGGACGGGCCTGTCCAGGCGAACGTGTGAAGAGTGCCCTCGACACGGACCGACTCGACCGGACGTGAGGTCGTGGACGAGGATGGTCACCCGGCCTCGCTGGTGTGTCACCGCCGCCGCCGTGCCGTCCGCTGCCAGTGCGTAGGGGCCCCACGGCGTAGTCCTCGCCCAGGGGCTCGCGGTGCAGCGACTCCCCGTCGGCCCGAAGACGTACTGAACCGTGGCCTGTGTCGGTGGCGGGCGTGTAGGTGTCGCCGTCCTCAGCGGGTGACGTCGGTGACTGGAACGCCGTGCTCGCCGGTGAGGCGGGCCAGGACCATGTCATTGCTGGTGGCTTTGGCCTCGGCGAGCTCCTCGCGGGTGACCCCGACGGCGGTGATGAATTCGACCCTGCCGTTGGGGGTGTCGATCGCGCCCAGGTGCGGGTCGGTGAGGAAGGCCAGAGCGTTGAGCCGGCTGCTCTCCGGCCCCAGTTGGCCGGCGACGCCCATCCGGTGTCCGTCGGCGAAGGGATATCCCTCGCCGAAGACGTACTCGCCCAGGTCGCACAGCGTCTGCAGGGACCAGCCGGGCGGCATCTCATCGTCGTCCTGGCGGGGCACCCGCATCGTCAGCTCGAAGCCTAGGCCGCTGGTTGCCGTCTCGAGGTCGAGGTCGCCGTCCAGGTCGAGGTCGCCGTCCAGGTCGAGGTCGCCGTCCAGGTCGAGGTCGCCGTCCAGGTCGAGGTCGCCGTCCAGGTCGCTGAAGCCGTGGGTGACGAGCAACCAGTAGCCGTCCGCACGGTAGGCACTCAGCTCCTGAACGCCCCGGCCGATCGCGGTCCCGGTCGACCAGCGCAGCGGCCGCCCGTCGGGCAGGAGGGCTTTCAGAGCCGCGTCGATCGCTGTACGGCTGCCCTCGCGGATCTCCGGGACGCCGGCCTGGAGGAACGCCTCGAACAGCCCGCCCCACAGGGTGCCAGGAGCGAGAGCCCGCTCGTCCCGGGACTTCAGCTCGCCGATGAGCTTGTCGGTGTACGGGCGCGCCTCCTCGGCAGAGGCCCCGGCCATCTCCTTACGGCGCAGCTCGATCCGGTAGAGGAACTCCACGAAGGCGTCGAGCGTCGTGTTGATCGTCTCGTTGTCGCCGTTGGGCATGCCGTCCTCAAGGCCGAGGATGAACACGTTGCCGCTCTCCAGCTCCATGGCATAGCGGATCCGGTCGTCGGCCCACGCCTTGCCGAGGATCAGGAAGCGCGCCGGCCTGTCCTGCGTCTCGGCGTCGAACAGCGTGAGGGCTTCGTACGGGCCATCCACCTTCATGGTGAAGTGGATGTCGGCGGTCACCGGTAGCCCGACCGAGCACAGCACCTCTATGTCACCGGGACGGAGCCCATGGGTCTCGACGTCGGCCCGGTCGAGCGTGACGACGCCATCCGCGCCGAAGACCTGGACGAGCTCAGCATGCGTGGCCACGAGGATGCCTTCCAGGAGGGAGCGTGGGCTGGCCGAGATCATAATGATCACGAGAGCGCCCTGTCCCCGAAAGGGCTCAGATCACCGGACGAACCGTTGTGCGACAGGTTGACCTGTGAAGGCTGTTGTGATGTGAAGATCTTGTGAGAGATACGGTCATACCGAAGCTCAGCTTGAGGACGGCGCTGACGGCCGCGGCGGTAGTGCTTGCTGTGGTGGTGGCACCCGGTGCGGGCGGCGAGAGGGCGAGGGCGGTCGCTCTCGCGCCCGCCGCGGCCGCGGCGACCAGCCTGAAGGTCATGGACTGGAACATCCAGGGCGGCACGGGAACGGACGGCGTGTACGACTTCGGGCGCATCGTCGATGTCATCGCGGCCGAGGATCCGGACATCATCACGCTCCAGGAGTTGCACAACAACACCTCCGTCGGCGGCGACAATCAGTGGCAGCTCCTGCTGAACAGGTTCCCTGTCTACGAGGCGCACTTCGCCAAGAGCGACACCAACGCCCTCGGCGGGGTGGCGGGAAACCTCATCCTCTCCAAGTACGACATCACCGAGAGACTCACGTACCAGCTGCCGCAGTATCCATCCGACAGCGATGCCGTGCTGCGCAGCCTCGGCGGCGCCAAGATCAATGTCAACGGCACCGACGTGCGGATCTACACGACCCACTTCTCCCCGGGCCTCGGGACCGAGGCGACCGAGCGGCGCAACAGGCAGGCCAGAGCCGCGATCGACAAAGTGTCCAACGCCTCGCTGATGCCCACTCCGATGCTGCTCACCGGCGACTTCAATGTGCGGCCGGACAACGAGATCAGGCCCTGGTTCGCCCAAGCCGGCTGGTACGACACCTGGACCCAGGTCAACCCCAACATCGGCGCCAACGTCATCACCCACCCCGGAGACGGTGATGATGCCCGGATCGACTACGTCTACGCCACCCCCGGATTCGACGTCACCGGCGCTCACACCGTCACCACCTCCGCCTCGGACCACTATCCGGTGGTGGCCAATGTGACCATCAGGGGCACAGCGGCCACCAAGGTGGGAGCGGTCCTGGCCGGGGCGGCGTCCCGGGAGGGCTGGGCCAACCTCGCCGTGTACTCCGACAACAGCTCCACGCTGCGGGTCTGCGACAACAAGCCGGATGGCTGGGGTGTACGCGCCTATGTGTACGCTCGCACCGGTGGCAGCCTGGTGGTGACCGGTAACGACGGCGCCTACGCCGACCGCTGCGGCACCTTCACCACCGGATCGGGCACGGTCAGCTCGCCGGTCGCGCGGGTGTGCCTCTACAAGGGAGGCGAGGAGAAGGACTGCCGAGAGACGACCCTCACCTGACCGTCTGACACCCGATTGGTCAGGCGGCCAGGGTCGAGCCGCGTATGACGAGTTCGGTGGCCAGCTCGATGTGGCGGGATTCGATCTTCTCGCCGGCGGCCAGGCGCAGCGCGGTGCGCAGGGCGACGGCGCCCATCTCGCGCAGTGGCTGGCGTACGGTGGTCAGCTGCGGCGAGGCCATGATGGCGACCTCAGTGTCGTCGAAGCCGACGACACTGAGGTCTTCGGGGATGCGCAGGCCGCGGGCCCTGGCGGCCTGTATTGCGCCGAGGGCGCTCTCGTCACCGGCGGCGAAGATGGCCGTGGGCGCGGGGTGCAGGTCGAGCAGGGCGGCACCTTCTTGCACCCCGTGGGGATAGCAGAAGCCCACATTGCGGATGTATTCGGGAGGTACGGGCACGCCTGCGGCTTCCATCGCGGCGCGGAAGCCGTGCATGCGGGCCTGGTTGACCGCCGTGGTCGCGGGGCCTCCGAGGTAGGCGATGCGGCGGTGGCCGAGGGCCAGCAGATGCTGTGTGGCGGACAGCCCGCCGGCGAAGTTGGTGGCGCCGACGCTGGTCACGGGGGTGTCCGGCAGGTTCAGCGGGTCGATGACGACCACCGGTAAGCGGGCCCGGGACAGCGCGGCGAGCTGGGTCGAGTTCGGCCCGCTGGTCAGGGTGATCAACGCTCGGCAGCCGGCGGCGGCCAGGTCGCGAGCCCAGGAGGTGTCGCCGCCGGCCATGCCTTTCGTGTTGGTGACGACGACCGCCACGCCCGACCGGGCTCCGGCCTCGATCGCACCCTTGATGATCTCGGTGGAGTACGCGCACAGCTCGTCCACCCACATCTCGACCGTGCCCGGCACCTGCGCCTGGTCCCGGCGTGACGAGCGCGGGACGTAGCGGTGCTCCAGCAGCAGAGACTGCACCAGCGAACGGGTGCCCGGCGCGACGTCGCGGCGGCCGTTCAGCACCTTGGACACAGTAGCCACGGACACGCCGGCCGAGGCGGCGACGGTGGCCAGCGTGGTACGCCCAGGGTTGCCCGGCATCGATTCCTCCCTTAACACCCGATGTCTACCTTAAAGGGTTGACCAAGGCGCCGTACGGGTCCGAGTCCCACCTGCCCTGATGTCCCGCCTGCTGCTCCCCAAGAAGGGAAAACCAAGGCGCAGTGGATTGCAGACGCTCCAACCGACGGGCAGTCCGCGATCGGGCCGGCTCGCGTCCCGATGGATGATGTTCGGGTGATGATTCAGGCAAACGGCGGCCGGCGAATGCCCGTCGGGCTCATCGCGCTGACCCTCGGCAGTTTCGGGATCGGCCTGACCGAGTTCGTGATCGCGGGCCTGCTTCCGCAGGTGAGCCTGAGCCTGGCCGTGTCCGAGGCCGCGGCGGGGTGGTTGATCTCCGGATACGCGCTGAGCGTCGCGGTCGGCGCGATCGTGGTGACCGCCGCCACCAGCGGGCTGTCCCGCAAGTCGGGTCCTCATCGGGTTAGTGGCGCTGTTCGTCGCCGGCAATCTCCTGTCCGCCGTCGCATCCGGCTATCCGGTGATGCTGCTCGGACGCGTCGTCGCCGCCCTGTGCCACGGTTCGTTCTTCGGCATCGGCTCGCTCGTCGCACGGCGAATGGTTCCGGCGGAGCGGGCGTCGAGGGCAGTGGCGGTGATGTTCGCCGGGTTGACACTCGCGAACGTCCTGGGCGTACCGTTCGGCGCCCTGGTCGGCGAACGCTGGGGCTGGCGCGCCACGTTCTGGGCGATCACCGCGATCGGCGTGATCGCCATGATCGCCATCGCGGCGCTGGTGCCGGGCTGGGCCGGCGCGGTGGACCGCGCGCATCCCTCGACGGCTTCCGGCCTGAACGGGCTGCGTGTCCAGCTACGCGCGTTCCGCTCCTTGCAGGTCTGGCTGACGCTGGCGGCCACCGCACTCGGTTACGGGGGGATGTTCGGCGCGTTCAGCTACATCGCCTACACCTTCACCCGGATCACCGGCTTCTCCAGCGCCGACGTCGCCTGGCTGCTCGTCGTTTACGGCAGCGGCCTGCTGATCGGGAACATGGCCGGCGGGCGGGCCGCGGACGGTAACCGGGACCGCACGCTGATCGTCTCCCTGGCCGCCCTCGCCGTTACACTCACCGCGTTCGGGCTGCTGGCCAGTAGTCCCGTCGCATCGGTGGTCCTGGTCTTCCTGCTGGGCTTGTTCGGGTTCGCCGGCGTCCCCGGCATGATCACCCGCGTCACCGATTACGCGAACGGGGTCCCGCTCGCTGCCAGCGCCAACGTGTCGGCCTCCAACGTCGGGAACGCGCTGGGGGCCTGGCTCGGCGGCCTGGCCATCAGCGCCGGCCTCGGCTACACCGCTCCGCTGTACGTCGGCGCCGCCATCGTCCTGGCCGGACTCGCTGTGATGACGATCAGCGCGCGACGAGCACCGAGCCGGGCTTCGGACATCGGTGACGTCGGGCTCTCGGGCCGGGAACGTCGCGGCTGACGCGGCCCCGAAGGGGCGGTCAGCCTTCCGGACGGCCCTCGTCGGCCTGGTGAACGCGGGTCCAGGTGGCGCCGCACCCGCAGCGGTACTCCTCGATCAGGTCTCCGTCCTCGGTGACGGCCAGGCCGTGGTTGACGCGGACGTGGACGTGATTGCTCATGGGGCCTTCCTTCGAGGATCGGGCGCCGCGGGACGTCAGCTGAGGACGTTTGCGCAGCTCACAGCGTACCGTCAGCGGCCTCTCCCTGCTCCCGTGAACGCCTTCTCCTTCCGCAGGAAGGCGGTGAGCCGCTCCAGCGGCCAGGTGTTGATCACGTCCTCGGCGGTGAGCCAGCCGCGCTGGGCCGTGCCGATGCCGTACCGGAGGTTGGCCAGGTGGCCGACCGCGTGGGAGTCGCTGTCGACGGCGAACTTCACGCCGTACCGCCGGGCCCGCCGGATGAGCTCGGCGGCCAGGTCGAGACGGTCGGGGAAGGCGTTGATCTCCAGCGCGGTGCCTGAGTGCGCGCACGCCTGGAAGACCTGGTCCCAGTCGGCGTCGATCGGCGGGCGGCGGCCGATCAGGCGGGCGCTGGGATGGCCGATGATGTTGACGCATGGGTGCTCCGCGGCGCGGACCAGCCGCCTTGTCGTCTCGTCCTGGGGCAGGTCGAAGTGGGAGTGCACCGACGCGACGCACACGTCGAATCCGGCCAGCACGTCGGGCGGCCAGTCCACGTCACCGTCCGGGTCGATGTTCAGCTCGATGCCGTGCAGCAGCCTGAGCCCGCCCGTGCCGTCCAGCTCGCGGACGCGCTCGCGTTGCGCGACGGCTTTGTCCAGGGTCATCTGCTGCATGTAGAGCTTGGGCCCGTGGTCGGTGACGGCGTAGTACGCGTACCCGCGCTCGGCCGCGGCGGCGAGCATCTCCTCCAGCGAGGCGTGACCGTCGGTGAGCGTGGTGTGGGTGTGCAGGTCGCCGCGTACGTCTTCTTCTGTGACCAGGTCGGGCAGCTCTCCGGCCAGGGCGGCCTCGATCTCGCCGATGTCCTCGCGCAGCGTCGGCGGGATCCACGGCAGGCCGAGCCGCTGGTAGACCTCCTCCTCGGTCTTGGAGACGATCAGCTCATCGGTGACGGCGTCGAACAGGCCGTACTCCGACAGCTTGAGCTTGCGGTGGACGGCGATCTCGCGGGTGCGGATGTTGTGCGCCTTGGCGCCGGTGAAGTACTGCATGGCCGCGCCCCACGCGTCCGGCGGCACCACGCGCAGGTCCACCTGCAGCCCCTCGCTGGTCCTGACCGAGGTCTTCGTGTCGCCGTGCACGATCACCTCGATCACCTGAGGGAGATCGACGAAGGCGGACATGAGCACCTTCGGCCGGTTGGAGGTGGCCAGGATGTCGATGTCGCCGATGGTGTCCTTCATCCGGCGCAGCGAGCCGGCGTACCCGCAGCGATGGCAGCCCCCCACCGCCCTGAGCGCCGTCACGATGTCCTCGGCCAGCGGCATGGCCACGCCGAGATGGACCCGCTCGCCGGCGTCGCGCAGCAGGGCGATGCCGTGCAGCAGGTTCTCCTCGGTCTTGGTGCCGAACCCCGGCAGGCCGTGCAGGGCGCCGGCATGGATCGCCGCCTCCAGGCTCTCCGGGGAGTCCACGCCCAGGCGCTGGTGCAGCGCCATGGCCCGCTTGGG
>NZ_JBFAMX010000467.1:0-8227 GCF_040659615.1 Nonomuraea sp. NPDC049784 | reverse complement strand
GGGACGGTCGTGATAGCCCCTGGCCACGCCGGCGCCGCCGATGAACAGCTCCCCGGGGACGCCGGCCGGGTGCGGGGGCACGCCCATGACGAACGTCGAGCCGAGGAGCTGGACCAGCCTGGACGGCGTGCCCTCGGCCAGGACACGGCCGGCGCGAAGCAGGATCACCCGGTCGGCCAGGCGCTCGGCCTGGGCCAGGTCGTCGAGCACGACGCAGACCCCGCCGTAACCGGCGCGCAGCTCGTCGATGGCCTGCTCGATGCGGCGCCTGCTGCCGTCCCGGAGCCCGGCCGTCGGGTCGTCGAGCAGGACCAGTTCGGGGTTGCCCGCCAGAGCCAGGCCGATCATGGCCCGCCTGCGCTGGCCGTCGGTGAGGCGGCCGAAGCGCTTGGACAGCAGCGGCTCCAGGTCGAGGAGGTCGATGAAGCGCCCCGGCAGGCCGCGCGTGCCGTACAGACGGGAGAACAGCCGCAAGGCCTCGGAGACCTTCATCCGGCCCGGGAGGGTCTCGCCGCGCGGGGCGGCGGCCAGCCCCGGCGGCCGGCGGTCTCCGGGGCCGACGGTCACGCCGAGCATCTCGATGTGGCCCGCGTCCGGCTCGTCCGCGCCGACCAGGCAGTCCATCAGCGTGGCGCCGCCGTTGCCCGGCGGGCCCACCACGCAGACGACCTCGCCGCGCTCGACGGTGAACGAGACCTCCTCCAGGACCGGCGACCTCGACAGGTCGGTGACGCTGAGCAGGGAGGTCATGAGTGCCCTCCCGGGCCGAAGCGATCGGCGATCGTGGCGCCCACCTCCAGGTACGTGTCCCGGGTGGCGGTGCGCAGCAGGTCGAGGTCGACCTCCGAGCCCTGCTCCAGGTGCGGGTCGAACGGCACGCCGATGACCGCCCGGCAGCGCTTGGTGAAGTGGTCCTTCAGCTCGGCGACGTTGACGGCGTTCCTGCGCGGGTTCTTCACCGCGGACAGCACCACCACCGCGCTCGAGGCCAGGGCCTGGTGGCCGTGGGCCTGCAGCCAGTCGAGGGTGGCCGAGGCGGACCTGGCGCCGTCCACCGTGACCGGGCTGACCAGGACGATCTGGTCGGACATATCCAGGATCGCGCTCATCGCCGAGTGGAGCATGCCGGTGCCGCAGTCGGTGATGGCGATCGAGTAGAACTGCTCCAGGATCTGCGCGACCGCGCGGTAGTCGTCGGCGTTGAACGCCTCCGAGATGGCCGGATCCCGGTCGGAGGCCAGCACCTCCAGCCGCGAGGGCGCCTGGGAGGTGTATGAACGCACGTCGGCGTAGCGCCAGATCCCCGCGCGGTCGTTGAGCAGATGCCGTACGGTGGCCGGCGACTCCACTCTGAGCTTCTCCGACAGCGTGCCCCGGTCCGGGTTGGCGTCGACCGCGATGACCCGGTCACCCCGTTGGTGGGCGAGGGTGGCTCCCAGGCCGATGGTCGTGGTGGTCTTGCCCACGCCGCCCTTGAGGCTCATCACCGCGACCCTGAAGTGGCCCGCGGAGACGGGCTGCCTGACGCGTTCGATCAGCTCCTGGCGGTGGCGTTCCGCCTTGGAGTCCTTGGGACGGATCATGCCTCCCGACAGCTGGAAGACGGCCTTGCGCCAGCCCCCGGCGGGCGGGCGACGGCGGGTGCGCAGCAGCCGGTCCGGCCGCAGGCTCTCCGAGGACGTGCTGACCAGCGGGATGTCGCCCCGTGCGGGAGGCTTGGGCTCGGCGTGCTGGGACGGCGGGAAGACCGGCGCCTCGGGGGCGGCCGTCGCCTCGGGTACCGGCGGGACATTCGGGGCGCCCTGCGGGGCTGGCGGGACATTCGGGGCGCCCTGGGGGACCGGCGGAACCTCAGGGGCGGCCCACGCTCCGGGAAGCGGTGGCGCCTCGGGGGCGGCCCACGTCCCGGGTGCCGGCGGGATCTCGGGGGCGGCCGGTGCCTCGGAGGAGTCGGGGGCGGCCAGCCCCGGGGGCGGGTCCCAGGCCGGCAGCTCGAACGGGGGCGGCGCGGGGAAGGAGTTCAGCGCTCCGAGTGACGCCAGGGAATCGATGGGACCGGGCGGCGGTCCCACGGTGGGGGGACTTTTCTGCCCGGGATCCTCGGCGGAATTGTTCGCGGCGAAATGCCCGAGCCGCCGGCTGGGATTGTCCCTCGAGTCCTGCTGCCACCACAGGGGCGGCTCCGGAGCAGGTGGATGCGGCTGATCCGGCCCTTTGGACAGTTTCGGCGGCGGAAAACGCATCGTACGCGTGCGATCCGGATCCAGGTCGACTTGTTCCCCGTTCACTTCCACCGTGACCTCGTCGTTGGTTTTGCGCTGGGGCCGTTCATCGCGCTCGCCGTGCATGATCCATCCGTCCGCATCTGTGCGACTTATCTGCGTATGTTCGTCGAATTGCGTCACAGCCAGCCCTGCCGCCGTGCGGTGTGGACGGCTTCGTGATGGCCCTCCGCGTTGAGTTTGCTCATCGCGCTGGAGACGAGCCCGCGTGCGATCGTCTCGGACACGTGGAGCTCAATGGCGATTTTCGTGATCGTGGCCCCGCCGCCTGCCAGGCGCAGCGCGTCGCGCTCGCGATCGGTGAGCGGGCTGTCCCCGGTCGTCATCGAGGCGACGGCGAGCTCGGTGTCGAGATACCGGCCGCCGGCGGCCACCTTGCGGATCGCCGCGGCCAGCTCGTCGGTGGGAGCGTCCTTGCCGAGGAACCCCCCGACCCCCGCGGCCATCGCCCGGCGAAGGTATCCCGGCCTGCCGAAGCTGGTCAGGACGACGATCGCGCAGTGGCCGCCGATCCGCACCGCGGCGGCCAGGCCGTCGCCGCCGGGTGGCTCGGCGTCGATGACGGCCACGTCGGGCCGTTGCCGCCGGACCGCGTCGGCGATGTCGTCCCCATGGCCCACCTCGGCGATGACCTGGATGCCCTCCTCCAGGCTGAGCAGGGCGGCAAGTACCCGCCGGGTCTGCTGCTCGTCGATGGCGAGGAGAACTCGGATCGGCGACTCTGTGGACATACCAGGAGTCTCGCCCTGGGCCGTTTTGGCCGGTAGGCGCCTATGTCATTGGGGCGATGTGACATCTATCATGCAGGGAAAGCGACAGGCGCCCATTTAACGCTCAATGCAGGAAAAATACCCCTGAGATGTCGCCAAGTTGTCCGACTTTATGGCGAACCGAAAGTCAGCTGCAAGTCGGGATCGTCACACTTGTGACAGCCAAGGTGAGTGTGCCCACGCATGATGACAGAGCTGTCCATGTGGGAGATGATCGGGGAGCGACAGAGGGGGCATCTGCTGTTGATGCACTTTGGAATCCTGGGGCAACCGACAATATGGCAACAAGGAAACGAGATCAGACTGGCCACCCGTCGGTCGCGTGCGGTGCTGGCCCATCTGTTGCTGAGCACAACCCGCTCGGCATCGGTTGACAGCCTTATTGACGCGATATATGGCGACACCCCTACAAAGAGCGCCAGAAACCAGGTGCACCGTGGCGTCGGCGAGCTCAGGCGCAGCGGCGTCACGATCGACGTGCACGACAACGTCTACAGGCTTGAGGCGGCCGAGGACAGCATCGACGCCTTCATTTTCATGCGCATGTACGACCAGGCCTGCCTGCTGGCCGACAAGCGTGACCACGCCCAGGCCGCCAAGACCCTGGACGCCGCGCTCAAGCTGTGGCGAGGATCGGCGCTTTCCGGCCTCGACAGCGAGACGTTCGTCGCGGAGGCGGCCGTATGGAACGAGCGGCGGCTGGCCGCCATCGAGGCGCGTATTGACGCGGATCTGGCGCTGGGACGGCACCGCGAGGTGATCGCCGAGATCCAGCACCTGGCCGACCAGCACCCCTTGAAGGAACGCTTCTGCGCCCAGCTCATGATCGCCCTTTACCGTTCCCAGCGGGGCAGCGAGGCGTTGCAGGCGTTCACCGACTTGGAGGAGCGGCTGCGGGAGGAGCTCGGCACGGATCCCAGCCCCACGCTGCGCGACCTGAGGCTCCAGATCCTCCGTCAGGACTCCGCGCTGGAGCTGACGCACCTGGTCGTGGACGTACCCAGGCAGCTGCCTGCCCGTCCGGGCGTGCTGGCCGGGCGGGACGGCGTACTGCGCGAGATCGTCGAGGGGCTGACCGAGCAGGCGACCTCACCCCTGGTGGTGGTCACCGGCTCGGGCGGGGTCGGCAAGACCGCGGCGAGCCTGGAGGCGGCGCACCGCGTGGCCGGCCGTTTCCCGGACGGGCAGCTGTTCGCCGACGACCTCGGCGACCCCGGCAAGGTGCTGGCGGGATTCCTGACCGCGCTCGGGGTGGCGGCCGAGGAGATCCCCGAGGGCGCCGGGGCGCGTGCCGCCCTTCTGCGCAGCGTGCTGGCCGTCCGGCATGTGCTGATCGTGCTGGACGGCGTGACCGACCCCGGGCAGGTGTGGCCGTTCCTGCCCGGCCACGCCGGGTGCGCCGTGCTCGTGACCAGCAGCTCGCCGCTCGCTCTGCCACGTGACGCCGTCACGGTGGACGTCTCGCCGCTGGACGCCCCGGCGGCCAGGACCCTGCTGGCCGCCGGGGCCGGCCGGCAGCGGATGCAGGCCGAGCCCGCGGCGGCCAACCGGATCGTGCAGCTGTGCGCCGGGCTGCCGGTGGCCCTCGACATCGTGGCGGCCAAGCTGGCCGCCCGGCCGCACCTGAGCCTGCAGCGCCTGGCCGAGCGCCTCTCCGACCCGGCGCGGATCCTCGGCGAGCTCACGCACGGTGGCAAGAGCATCACTCCGACGCTGCTGGGCGGATACCAGGCGCTGCCCGCCGAGCCGCGCTCGCTCATCCGCAGGATCGGTTACCTGGGCATCTCCCAGGTCACCGCCGCGATCGCCGCCGCGCTCGCCGACGTTCCCGTGGACACCGCCGAGGAGTTGCTGGAGGAGCTGGCCGAGAGTCACTTCGTCACCGCCCTGCCGGACGGCGTGCGCTACCACTGCCACGAGCTGCTGCTCGGGTTCGGCGGCGCCCGCGCCCGCGTGGAGGACGACGAGCAGGAGCTGACCGCGGCCGTGGGCCGTGTCTTCGGCGGCTGGCTGGCACTGACCGACGCCGCCCACGCCTCGATGCGGGGCAAGGACAACTCCATTCCGCGCGGCACGGCGCCCCGCTACCGGCCCGCCGGCGTACGGGCGCGGACCGGCGAGGGCTCGGCCTGGTTCGAGGCGAACATCGACATCAACCTCGCCCTCGTACGCCGCGCCGCGGCCTTCCCCGAGACCTGCTGGGAGCTGGCCATCGCACCGCTGGCGCTCTTCGAGGCCGGCGCCCGCTTCGACGTCTGGCTGGAGTCGCACCAGATCGCCCTGACCAGCGTCACGAACGCGGGCAACCTGCGCGGCCAGGCCGTACTGACGTACTCCCTGGGCTACCGCGCGCTGCTGGTGGGCGACCACACCGGCGCGGCCTACCACCTGGAGGAGGCGCTGGCGATCTTCCAGCGCCTGGGCGACGACCACGGCCGAGGGCTGACCCTGCGCCTGCTCGGCGACCTTGACCGCATCAACCAGACCCCGGCCACCGCGCGGGAGGTCTACCAGGAGGCCGCGGCGGCGTTACATCGCAGCGGGGACGTGATCGCCGAGGCCGACGCCCTGGTCGGGCTGGCGACGGTCCTGCACAGCACCGGTGAGGAGGCCGCTTCACAGGACTGCCTGGACCGCGCGCTCAGCCTGTGCCGCGACACGGGCAGCCTGCGCAGCGAGGCCCGCATCCGCCGCGCGGTGGCCATGCACGCGGCCAAGGCGGGGACGCCGGAGAAGGCCTACCCGAAGCTGATCGAGGCGCTGGAGATCGCCATCCACATCGGCGACCGGGTGGTGCAGTCCGACATCCTGCTCGACCTCGGGACGACGCGGATCCTGCTGGGCGACCCCAAGGCCGCCTACGACGACCTGGCTACCGCCGAGGAGATCGCCCGGGTCTCGGGTATGAAGCGCACCGCGTCCAGGGCCAAGCTGGCCCGCGCCTTCATCAACGGCAACGGCCTGGCCACCCGGGGGACCTGAGAGCGGCGGCTTCGGGGGACGCGTGACGGGGACGGCTTCGGGGGGCCGCCCGGACACGTGACGGGGACGGCGTGGGGCGGACGTGTGATGACGGCCGGCTTCGGGGGTTGGCAGTGGCCACAAGGGAGTGGCCCGAAAACGATTACGCCAGGCCGGGGTCTAGCAGGCCTCGCCCCTGATGTCGGCCGTGTCGGCGGTGGCCGTGGTGAAGGCCGTGCGCAGGCTGCGTTCCACGGTGACGCCGAACAGCGCGATGCCCGCGTCGCGGGCGAGTTCGCCCAGCTGGGTGGAGGTCAGGCCGCTGATCAGGATGCGCTGGCCGTTGGTTTCGAGGATCTGGCCGCCCGCCCGGCTCACGGCGGCGCCGAGTGCCTGCGGCTGATCGGACAGGACGCTGATGGCCTGAGGCTGGAAACGGTCGATGAAGGCCCCCGCCGAGCCGCTGCCCACGACCTTGCTCTGCGCGATCACCACCAGGTCGTCCACCAGGTCTTCCAGCTCGGCCAGCAGGTGGCTGGCGATGAACACGGTGCGCCCGTCGTCGCGTAAGCCGCGCAGGACGTTCTTGATCCAGGCGATGCCCGCGGGGTCGAGGCCGTTCATGGGCTCGTCCAGGATCAGGATCTCCGGATCGCCGGCCAGTGCGATGGCCAGCGCGAGGCGCTGCAGCATGCCGCGGGAGAACGCGCCCGTGCGCTGGCCGGCCATCTCGGCGAGGCCGACCCGGTCGAGTAACTCCTCGGCGTCCGCTCCGGCACCGGCCAGCCGGGCGGCCCAGCGCACGCTGTCGATGGCTCGGCGGCGGGGATGGGTGCAGTGGCCGTCCAGCACCGCGCCGACCTTACGGCTGGGAACCGGCCACTCGTGGAGGGGCCTGCCGTCGATGTGCGCCGAGCCGGAGGTGGGGTGGACAAGTTCGAGGAAAAGGCGGAGCGTGGTCGTTTTACCTGCCCCATTGGGCCCCAGAAAGCCGGTGATCGCGCCCGCCCGCACCGCGAAGCTGACATTGCTCACCGCGACGAGTGAGCCGAATCGTTTGGTGAGGTTCTCTGCCCGCAGCATCGGCCTCATAGTCAGCGCGCCCCATTCCGCTGCCAGCCGAGGGTTGGGGGCGCCATATGGAAATTGCCCGCAATTCCCCGAGCCGGCGCAATCGCGTTGATCACAGTCAGGGGCCACATGTAAACACCCGGTCAACAAGGTGTCAATACTGCCGCGCCGAGACCGGGTCCAGCAGGCGTCTAACATGTTCGATGTACGGCTGGCGCTCGGCTCCTGCATCGTCCTGCGCCAGCCGTACTTCACAGGGCTGTGGTGAAACCGGCCGGCCGCGGTGACAGCATGTGATCATGGCGCGCATCCACGACATCGTCATCGACTGCCGGCATCCCGCCTCGCTGGCCCGCTTCTGGGCGCAGGCGCTGGAGGGCTACCAGGTCGCTCCCTACGACGAGGCCGAGCTGGAGCGCCTGCGGAGCAACGGCATCGACGATCCCGAGGACGACCCGACCGTCCTGGTGGAGGCCGGGCCCGGTGTCAGGCCGCGCTTCTTCTTCACGCTCGTGCCCGAGCGCAAGGTGGTGAAGAACCGCATGCATCTCGATCTGACGGCCGACGACCCCGAGGCCGAGGTACGCAGGCTGGTCGGGCTGGGCGCGCGGGTGCTGGCCGAGCACGACGCCTGGGTGACGATGGCTGATCCCGAGGGCAACGAGTTCTGCGTCATGCGCTGACGCCGTCGCCGCCCCCGCTTGGCGATCCCGCCCCGCCGTGAGAGGCGGCTCGGGACGGCCCCGCTCGTCCAGCCGGGGCGTGACGGTGAGTCCAGGCGCCTGAGCGGTCGGTGAAGTACTAGGGATCTCCCGTCTCTTGACATCCGCAGATGCGGAGTTTCGTGTTCTACCCGGAGATGAGCCGCATTCCCGGTGGGGTCACCCCGCTGATCTACGATCGCTCGTACCGCATCGACGCCCACGTGAGGCTGCGTGAGGGCGACGAGGGCGTGCTGATCTCGCAGGGCGACGTGAACGGCGGCCACGTCATGTACGTCGCCGGCGGCCGGCTCCACTACGAGTACAACCATCAGGGCACCAGATATCGCGTGCACGGCGACGCCGCCCTGCCGCCGGGCGATCACGTCCTGTCGGTGATCTTCACCAGGACCGGCCCCGGCCAGGGCGTCGCCGCGCTGGC
>NZ_JBFAMX010000466.1:0-8256 GCF_040659615.1 Nonomuraea sp. NPDC049784 | reverse complement strand
CAGAGTTGTCCCTCGCCGGCATGCGGTGGCGGCGCGACGTGCACGACGCCCTCCTGACCCACCTGCTGGGGCCGCGCCCCGTGCACGGCATGCGCCCGGCCAAGCTCCAGGCGCTGGCCGACGAGGTCGCCGCGGCCTTCGGCCATCCGGTCAACCCCGACTCGGTGCAGCAGCTCGTCAAGGCGTTCAAGGGGGCCGGGACGGCGGTGAAGACCACCCGGTCGTGGGAGCTCAAGCAGATCGACCACCCCGCCGTGGCGCCGCTGCTGGCTTACAAGGAGCTGGCCCGGCTGTTCAGCTTCCACGGGTGGACGTGGGCCGACCAGTGGGTGCGGGGTGGGCGGTTCCGGCCCGAATACGTGGTGGGCGGCGTGGTGTCCGGGCGGTGGGCGACCAGTGGCGGCGGGGCGCTGCAGATTCCGAAGGTGATGCGGCGGGTGGTGGTGGCCGACGAGGGGTGGGTGCTGGTCGTCGCCGACGCCGCCCAGCTCGAGCCGCGGGTGCTCGCCGCGATGGCCGGCGACGTGGGGCTGGCCCGGGCCGCCGGGGAGATCGACCTGTATTCGGCGCTGGCGCAGTCGTTCGGAGGCGAGCGGGCCAACGCCAAGATCGCCATGCTGTCCGCCATGTACGGCGGGACCAGCGGCGACGCGCCCAAGCTGCTGGCGGTGATGCGGCAGCGCTTCCCCAAGGCGTACCAGTTCGTGGAGGACGCGGCCAAGGCGGGGGAGGAGGGGCGGCTGGTGCGCTCGTGGCTCGGGCGCACCAGCCCGCCTCCCTCGCCCCGGTGGAAGGAACTGGTGTCGGGGCCCGAGGGCGGCCGGGCGGCTCGCGACCGGGGGCGGTTCACGCGCAACTTCGTGGTGCAGGGCACCGCGGCCGAGTGGGCCCTGGCGCTGATGGCGGTGCTGCGCGGGCTGCTGCCCGAGCCGGCCCGGCTGGTGTTCTTCCAGCATGACGAGGTGATGGTGCACTGCCCGATCTCGCAGGCGGAGGAGGTGATCGCCGCCGTCTCGTCGGCCGCGTCGGAGGCCACCCGGCTCCTGTTCGGGGCGACGCCGGTGCGCTTCCCGATGGAGGCCGTGGCGGTCTCGTCTTACGCCGACGCGAAGTGACGGGTCCCCGTCGGTGGGCGCGGGGCTCGCCACCGGACCCGCCGGTCAGTCGGGCCGCGGCGGGGCCACACGCGTCCAGGGATGCTTACCACCGCGCGCCTTGTGAGGAGCGCCTTTGCGAAGAGCCTTGGGACGTGCGCCCTCGACGCCCTGGCAGTGTGTGCATGGGCGAGCGGTCCCAACGTGGGGTGCGACAGCGCAAGGCTCGCGGCCGACGTGGTGTACGCGTGGGGGCACGAGGTTGCAGGGGGTCGATATCAGCGTTTGGGTTGTGACCTACGATGCAGCGCGAGTGCGGGTGGGGCTGGCCGGCGTGACGTTCGCGGCCGTATGGACAGGCGAGGGTTTGTGTATCGCTCGAATGTTCTATCCGGCAGGGTCAAATGTGGGTAGTCTTGTGGTCACGTTCGGTAAAGGCTGGGAGGTGGGCGGGGCGTTATGTGGGCGCACCGGTGTGCTGGCGATCGGCGTGTGGTGACTTCGTCAGGTGCTTGCCGCCCGGCGCTGGGCTGCGCGTATCCAGTGCTGCGGGGTGGTGGGCGTGGCTGAGTTGCGGCCGATCGCGGCGCCGTACGTCGCCGCTGCTGCCTGCGGGGTGGCGATCCGTGATCGTCTCAAAGGGCTGAGGGGCCAGGATGAGGCGGTGCTGCGGCTGGTCGGGGCGCATCTGGGCGCTTTGGCGTCGAAGGATCTTGCGGTGCGTTGCCATGACGGGCTGGGGCACGGCGCTGATCGGTGGGCGGCTCGTAAGCGGGAGCTGACCGCGGAGTCGTCGGCGCGGTGGGCGGGAGCGATCACCAAAGCCAGTCATGATCAGTGGGCGCTGGCCCGGCGCGGCGAGCTGGCCCACCTCCAGGCTCTTGAGGCCGGGATCTCCACGATCGCGCACCGGCTGTCATTGCCCTTGGGCCAGAAGGGCACCAAGGGCGGGCCGGGCGGGTACGCATCGTGCGGGGCGGCAAACGCCTGGTCAGAAACCGGCACAACCTCCAAGCCGCCCACCTCGATGAGCGCATATGGCGGGCGCGGTGGGATGCCGCTCGCTGGTTCCTGCAGGCCGATGGGGAGGCCGGCAAGCGATACGGCAATGAGACGATCCGCGTCACCCCCGACGGGGAGGTGTCGATCAGGCTGCCCGCGCCGCTGGCGCACCTGGCCAACGCGCCGCACTGCCGATACGTGCTGTCCGCTCGGGTACGGTTCGCGCACCGTCGCGCAGAGTGGGCCGATCGCGTGCACGCTGACCGGGCGGTGGCCTACCGCATTCATCTGGACCCCGACCGCGACCGCTGGTACCTGACCGCCTCCTGGCAAACCTCGCCCGCACTGGCCATCCCGCTACAAGCGGCTCTCGCCCAAGGGGTGATCGGCGTCGACACCAACGCCGATCACCTGGCCGCCTGGCGGCTGGATGTGCACGGCAACCCAATCGGCAGCCCGCGCCGCTTCAGATATGACCTGTCCGGCACCGCCGATCACCGCGACGCCCAGGTGCGCCACGCCCTGACGGGGCTGCTGGCTTGGGCCAAGTCCTGCGGCGTGCGGGCCATCGCCATCGAGGATCTGGACTTTCAGGCGGAGAAGACCCGGGAGAAGTACGGCCGCCGCAAGCGGTTCCGGCAGCTCGTATCCGGCCTGCCCACCGCCAAGCTGCGCGCCCGGCTGACGTCCATGACGGGCGCGGCCGGCATCGCGATCGTCGCCGTGGATCCGGCCTACACCTCCAAGTGGGGCGCCCAGCACTGGCAGGCCCCGCTGACCGGCAAGACGCGTCAGACCACCCGTCACGATGCGGCGAGCATCGCGATCGGGCGACGCGCCCTCGGGCATCCGATCCGGCGACGGACGGCACCGCCCCCTGCTCACCAGAGCGATGAGCAGTGGCATCGGACCGCCCAGGCCCGACCGGGAGCACGAGGGCGTGAGGAAACCCGCCCCTCGGACACCGGATCACGCACAGGATGCATGCCGCCGGACCGTGGCGAGAACGCGGGAGACCAGTGTGCCCAACACCGTTCGGGGCGCACGGCTGAGCAACTCCTGCTCAGTCTCTAGGAACGGTCGGTGGCGCGCCAGGTGGCGGTGAGCCAGACGCCCGCGAGGGTGACCATGACGCCCACGACCAAGCCGAGCACCCCGTAGCCGAGCACGCCCACGATGGCGCCGGCGACGATCGTGCCCGTGGCGCCGCAGACATTCATCAGCACGTCCGACAGTCCCTGGACGGCCGGGCGGCGGTCGAGCGGGACGGACTCCGTGACCAGGGCGGAGCCCGCCACCAGACCGCAGGACCAGCCGAGTCCCAGCAGCACCAGCGCGGCCGTCACCTGCCACACCCGGTGCCCCGACGTGCCGGCGAGGGTGGCGGCGGTCAGCAGGAGGGCCATGCCGAGCACCAGGACAGGCACCTTGCCCGCCTTGTCGGCCAGCCAGCCCACCACCGGCGACAGCACGTACATGCCCGCGATGTGCAGGCTGATCACGAGGCCGATGACGTCCAGGTTCGAGCCGTCGTGATGCAGCTTGACGGGGGTCATGGACATCACCGACACCATCGCCGTGTGGCTGACCGCGATCATGACCAGGGCTCGGCGGGCGATCGGGGTGGTGCGGAGTGTCTGCCAGGCGGTGCGGATCGTCCCTCTGGGGGCGCGGTCGGTGCCCGGGGTGTCGATCAGGGAGCGGGCCAGCTTGAGCGGATCCGGGCGCAGGAAGACGAAGATGACGACCATGGCCAGCGCGAACGCCAGCGCCGCGAACGCGAACGGCCCCGCCTTCTCCACCAGCCCCAGCCGCCTGCCGATCTCGTCGGCGGGTAGGGCCAGGTTCGGACCGGCGACGGAGCCGACCGTGGAGGCCCAGACGACCAGCGACAGGTGCCTGGCCGAGCGGCCCTGCGGCGCCAGGTCCGTCGCCGAGTAACGCGCCGCCAGGCTGCCCGCGCTCCCGCCGCCCACCAGCACCAGTCCCGCCAGCAGCAGCGGCCACGTACGCAGGCTGATCGCCAGAACCGAGATCACGCAGCCCACCAGCGCCGCCGCGTACGCCACCGACAAGCCCGCCCGGCGGCCCCCGGCGCCCGCCGCCTTGGCCGTCGGCAGGGCCAGCAGCGCCGCGCCGAGCACGGTGGCCGTACCCGCGAAGCCGCTGATCACCGTGGACCCCGACAACTCGTCGACGACCACCGAGCTGAGCGCGAGCCCGACCGCGACCCCCACGCCGCCCACGATCTGGGTCGCCGACAGGACGGCCAGGGTACGGCGCTGGACGATGTGTATTCGGTCAGAGGACGAGACAGTGGGTTTTGTAGGGGCACTGGTCACTTGTGAAGTCTCGCATAGCCCCCACATCACCCCAAAGGACGATATTTCAGAGAACGGTGACTGAATCACCCTGAGCGATGAGGCCGGGCGCGTCCGGGATCAGGTTGATGCCGAACCACACCTTCCCGTCCCACCTGCGATGCCGGGAGAGCGTCCGGATGGGCTCCTTGCCCTTCGTGTACGTGGCCGTGTCGATCGTGGTCAGCACGCACCGGTCGCATCCCTTGCTGACCCGGAAGTCGACCGCGCCGATGCGTACCCGCTCCCACTTGTCCTCGGCGAACGCCGTGCCTACCCCGTCGATCACCACGTTCGGCCGGAACCGGTGCATGGGCAGCGGCTTGGGCGTCTCCTCGCCACGTTCCAGCGCGGTCTCCGCGATCCAGTCGTTGAGCTGTGCGAGCGAGGCGCTGGACGTGAGCAGCAGCGGGTAGCCGTCAGCCAGGCTCACGCGGTCGTCCGGCCGCCCGTACTCGGGATTGACCGGGCGGCGGGTCGGGTCGTCGAGCCACTTGAGCCTGACCGGCCGCCCCACCAGCCCGGACAGCCATCGCGCCGCGTCGTCGCCGCAGTCGGTGAGCTCCACGGGAGTGCGCCCCACGGTGACCGTGGACATCGCCTCGGTCGGCGTGACCAGCAAAGGGGCGGCGTGCGGGCCGGTCAGCGTGAGCCGGTCGCCGTCGAGCCGGGCGACGCAGGCCAGCAGCCGGGGCTCCTCGCGGGCGGTGAGGACGCCGCCGCGCTCGTCGGTGACGAGGTAGCGGCGGTCCCCGGCCAGCCCCCACGGCTGCACCTCGACCTCGCGGACCTCATGTCCGGCAGTGGACTTGACGGGGTAAAAGTGGATGCTCGCCAGCTTCATGGGCGAGAAAGTACCGCACTGGTCGCCGTGGTCGTGGAGCGGTGCAGGGCCGCGGAAAGGGCCACGGTGGCGAGGGAGAGCACGCCGATGGCGGCGCCGATCCAGGCGACGGACGGGTAGCCGAGGCCCGCGTCGATGGCCAGCCCGCCGAGCCAGGGGCCGACGGTGATGCCGACGTTGAAGGAGGAGACGTTCACCGCGGCGGCCAGCGTGGGGGCGTCCTTGGCCAGCGCGAAGACGCGGGTGTTCAGCGCGGGGTTGGTGCCGAAGCCGAACGCGCCGAGCAGGAAGATCAGCGCGATGGCCGGCACGGCGACGGACGCGCCCAGGGCCAGCGCGACCGAGGTGACGACGAGGCCGGTCACGCCGACGTACAGGGTCTGGAACGGCCGGGCGTCGGCGATCCTGCCGCCGATGGTGATCCCGATCAGCGAGCCGACGCCGTAGAGCGCCAGGACGGCGGGCACCCAGTTCGCTTCCAGGCCCGTGGTGTCGACCAGCATCACGCTCAGGTAGCTGAAGGAGGCCAGGAGGGCTCCCGTGGTCAGCGCGGTCGTGCCGTACGAGAGCCAGAGCCGGGCGCCGGCCATGGAGCGCAACTCGGCGGAGACGCGCGGCACGCCACCGGAGGGGCGGCCGCCGGGGATGGTGGCGAGCACGCCCAGGCCGGCCAGCACCGTCAGCCCCGCGACCGCCCAGAACGCCGCCCGCCAGCCGAGATGCTGGCCGATGACCGTGCCCAGGGACAGCCCGATGATGGTGGCGACCGTCAGCCCGCCGGCGAGCACGCTCATCGCCTTGCCTCGGGCGTTGGCGGGCACCAGGCCGACCGCGGTGCTCGCCGCCACGGCCCAGAATCCGGCGTACACGAAGGCGCCGGCGACGCGGGTGGCGAACAGCATGCCGTAGCTCGACGTCAGGGCGCCCACGACGTGCGACAGGACGAAGGCCGCCATGAACGTCAGCAGCGCCGTACGCCGGGGCCAGCGCAACGTGGCGACGGCCAGCACCGGAGCCCCCACCAGCATCCCCAGAGCGAACGCCGAGATCAGCAGTCCCGCGTCGGGGACGGACACGTGCAGGTCGGCCGCCATCTCGGGCACCAGCCCGGCCAGCATGAGCTCAGAGGTGCCCTGAGCGAAGATCGCAAGTCCGAGTATGTAGACCGCCAACGGCATGACATCACTCCTTTTAGATTGATCAGTTCAAAATGAGGGCGCGAAAAAGTCAGAAGACGCCCAGCGCGGTTTTCGCGATCGACTCGAGCCCGTCCCGGTCCGTCCCGCCCCTGGCGGCCACGCGCAGGCCGCTGACGGCGGCGAAGACGAAGTGCGCCAGGGCGAGCGGGTCCTTGCCCGGGTCGATCTCGCCCCGGGCGCGGCCGGTCTCGATGGCGGCCCGCAGCAATTCCCGCCGCCTCTCGTTGTCGCGCCGCAGTAGCTCGGCGATCTCCGGGTCGTGCGGGGCGAGCTCCGTCATCGAGTTGACCACCAGGCAGCCGGGCGGCTCGCCGGGGTCGGGGTCGACGGCCCACCACAGCACGGTCCTGATCTTCTCCTTGAGCGGCAGGCCGGTCTCCAGCAGCTCGGCGAGCGCGGCGTTGCGCTGTTCCATGTAGTGGCGGAGTGCCTTCTCGAACAGGTCATGCTTGCTCGCGAAGGTGTTGTAGATGCTGCTGCGGCCGAGCCCGGTGGCTGCGCACAGTTCCTGCGTCGAGGTGGCCTCGTAGCCTGCGCTCCAGAACGCGCGCATGGCCGCCTCGATGGCGCGGTCCTCCTCGAACTTCCTCGGTCGCCCCATGCTCCGCACGTTAGCATGTTTTGGAACGAGCAGTGCAATATGTCAGCCGGCCCGCTGGAACGTGTCCAGGAACACCGTGCGGGTCTCCGCCTGGTCGTCCCACTTGAGCTCGGGCATGTCGAACGTGATCTTGAAGGCGTTGTTGTCGTCGACCGTGACGTACCTGGTCAGCGCGTGCATGGGGACGCCGTTGGACGTGGTGTAGGTGTATTCCCAGTCGGCGGCCCGCCAGCCGCGGTATTCGGCGGCCTGGAGCTGCACCTGGATGTAGCCCTCCACGCCGCCCTTGGCCTCCTGCTTGCCCAGCGCGGCCAGCCCGCCGTCGGCCTGCGGAGCGGCCTTCTGCACCGTGACCCGGATGCCGGAGTCCTTCGGCCCGCTGAACGTGGTCACACCGCCCGACGTCGCCGGCTTCCAGCCCTCGGGCACGGCGGCGGTGAACCCGTCCGTGCCGTGCTCCGTGTAGCCCGCGGGTATCACGGAGGGCTCGCCGTGCTGAGTTGTGGCGGGCGAGGAGGTCGCGGCCTGGGTGACGGGCGCCACCGGGGATGCCGACCCGCCCGACAGGATGACCATCACCGCGCCGACGACCACGGCGATCCCCACAAGTGTGCTGACGATCATGAGCGGCGTCGGACGCCCGCCGCGCGTCCACAGGCCGTCGTTCTCGTCGGGCCTGCGCCTGCTCTTGCCCGTGCGCGGCGCCGCGCTGGGCAGCGTGAGAAGGCGGTTGTTGCTGATGTCGCGGGACAGGTCGCGCGACTGCTCGCGCAGGTCGTCGGCCGAGGCCAGCGGCCACGGCGTGGCGGCGGAGGACGTGCGGCTGTCCGCGCCCAGCGGCAGGATCGGCGCGGGCTGCGGGCCGGAGTCGTCGTCGAGATCCCTGGCGATCCGGTGCGGCCCCGATGGCCCGCCGAAAGGCTGGCCGCCCGAGGAACTGCCGAACGCGTCGAACCCGCCGGGTGGCGGCGACAGCTGGTCGGTCCTGTGGCTGCCCGACGGGCTCGTCAGCCCCTCGTACGGCATCGAATGGCCGCCCGACGGGCTGGTCAGCGGGTCGTACGGCACGCGTACCGGACCCGTGGGCGTCTCCACGATCCGCGAGGGCATCGGCCCCGGCAGGGGGTCCATCGGCGGCAGGTCCCCCTGGGCGGGC
>NZ_JBFAMX010000465.1:0-8296 GCF_040659615.1 Nonomuraea sp. NPDC049784 | reverse complement strand
AAAGGGCGTAGTCCTGGAAGACCATGCCGATCCCGCGGTCGCCCGGGTGGGCGTGGGTGACGTCACGGCCGCCGACCGTCACCCGTCCGGCGCTGGGTCGAAGTCGTCCAGGGCGAGGTCCACGCCCAACCGGCCGGCGATGGCGAGCAGGTGGACGACGGCGTTGGTGGAGCCGCCGACGGCGGCCAGGGTCACGATGGCGTTGAGGAACGAGCCCCTGGTCATCACCTGGCTCGGCCTGCGGCCCTGATGGACCAGGTCCACGGCGAGGCGGCCGGTCTCATGGGAGCGCTCGAGCAGGCGGCTGTCAGGTGCCGGGGTGCCCGCGGTGCCGGGCAGCGTCATGCCGAGCGCCTCGGCCATGCAGGCCATGGTGGAGGCGGTGCCCATCGTGTTGCAGTGGCCGCGGCTGCGGATCATGGACGACTCGGACTCCAGGAACGCCTCGCGGGAGAGCGTGCCGGCGCGTACCTCCTCGCTCAGGCGCCACACGTCGGTGCCGCAGCCGAGCGGGGCGCCGCGGAAGTGGCCGGTCAGCATGGGGCCGCCGGGCATCACGACGGCGGGCAGGTCCACGGAGGCCGCGGCCATGAGCAGCGACGGGATGGTCTTGTCGCAGCCGCCGAGCAGCACCACGCCGTCGATGGGGTTGGCGCGGAGCATTTCCTCGGTGGCCATGGCGGCCAGGTTGCGCCAGAGCATGGCGGTCGGGCGCACGTTGGTCTCGCCGAGCGAGACGACCGGCAGGTTGAGGGGGACGCCGCCGGCCTCCCAGACGCCGTGGGCGACGCTCTCGGCCACCTCGTTCAGGTGGGAGTTGCACGGGGTGAGGTCGGAGGCGGTGTTGGCGATCGCGATGTGCGGCTTGCCGCCCTCGAACGCCTCGCGAGGCAGGCCGCGCCGCATCCACGCCCGATGAATGTAGGAGTTGCGGTCATTTCCCGAATACCAGAGCGAACTCCTCAAAGCCATGTACGGCACCCTATCGGGCGATTTATGGATTCAGCACGTCCTGTGGAGGAAGCTGCAGGGGCATGGACCATATCGACGCGTACTGGCGGGCGGCGAACTACCTGTCCGTCGGGCAGATCTACCTGCTGGACAATCCGCTGCTCAGCGAGCCGCTGCGCCCGGAGCACATCAAGCCGCGCCTGCTCGGCCACTGGGGCACCACGCCCGGGCTGAACTTCTGCTTCGCCCACCTCAACCGGGTGATCAAGGAACGGGACCAGGACATGATCTACATCGCCGGTCCCGGGCACGGCGGGCCCGCCGCGGTGGCGCACTCGTGGCTGGAGGGCTCGTACTCGGAGCGCTATCCGGACGTCTCACAGGACGTGGAGGGCATGCGGCGGCTGTTCCGCCAGTTCTCCTTCCCCGGCGGGATCCCGAGCCACGTCGCACCCGAGACGCCCGGCTCGATCCACGAGGGCGGGGAGCTGGGCTATTCGATCGCGCACGCGTACGGGGCCGCGTTCGACAACCCGGACCTGGTGGTGGCGTGCGTCATCGGCGACGGCGAGGCCGAGACGGGCCCCCTCGCGGCGAGCTGGCACTCCAACAAGTTCCTCGACCGCGACCGCGACGGCATCGTGCTGCCCATACTCCACCTGAACGGCTACAAGATCGCCAACCCGGCGGTGCTCGCCCGCATCCCCGAGACCGAGCTGCTCAAGCTCATGGAGGGGTACGGCTACCACCCTCACATGGTGGGCCCCGACCACGGGGAGATGGCACGCGCGCTGGACACCGCGTTCGACCAGATGGCCGCCTACAAGCGGGGCGAGGCCGACCGGCTGCCGATGATCGTCCTGCGGACGCCCAAGGGGTGGACGGGGCCGCGCGAGGTGGACGGCAAGCAGGTCGAGGGCACGTGGCGGGCGCACCAGGTGCCGCTGGCCAAGGTCCGTGAGAACCCGACCCACCTGGCCATGCTCGAGGAGTGGATGCGCTCGTACCGGCCGGAGGAGTTGTTCGACTCCGGCGGCCGGCCCGTGGAGGGGATCCTGGGCACCGTGCCGCGCGGCACGCGCAGGATGAGCGCGAACCCGCACGTCAACGGCGGCGAGCTGCTCGTGCCGCTGCGGCTGCCCGACTTCCGCAGGCTGGCGGTCGAGGTCAAGTCTCCCGCCACGCAGTCGAGCGAGCCGACGCGCGTGCTGGGCGGGTTCCTGCGCGACGTGATCGCCGCGAACCCCCGGACGTTCCGGCTGATGGGCCCCGACGAGACCGAGTCGAACCGGCTGTCGGAGGTGTTCGAGGTCACGGACCGGGCGTGGGGCGCCGAGATCCTGCCGACGGACGAGAACCTGGCCCCCGGCGGACGGGTGATGGAGGTGCTGAGCGAGCACCTGTGCCAGGGCTGGCTGGAGGGCTACCTGCTGACCGGCAGGCATGGGCTGTTCAACTGCTACGAGGCGTTCATCCACATCGTGGATGCCATGTTCAACCAGCACGCCAAATGGCTGGAGTCGTCGCAGAAGATCCCGTGGCGGCGGCCGGTGGCGTCGCTGACGTACCTGCTGTCGTCGCACGTGTGGCGCCAGGACCACAACGGGTTCAGCCACCAGGACCCGGGCTTCCTCGACGTGGTGGTGAACAAGAAGGCCTCAGTGGTGCGCGTCTACCTGCCGCCGGACGCCAACACCCTGCTGTCGGTCGCCGACCACTGCCTGCGTTCACGCGACTACGTCAACGTGATCGTCGCGGGCAAGCAGCCGGTGCTGGACCTGTTCACCATGGACGAGGCCATCGCGCACAACACCCGCGGCCTGGGCATCCTGCCCTGGGCCTCCACCGACGACGGCACCGAGCCGGACGTGGTGCTGGCCTGCGCGGGCGACGTGCCCACGCTGGAGACGCTGGCCGCCGCCGCGCTGCTGCGCGAGCACATACCCACACTGAAGGTACGGGTGATCAACGTCGTGGACCTCATGCGGCTCCAGCCGCCGTCGGAGCACCCGCACGGCATGCCGGACGCCGAGTTCGACACCCTCTTCACCGCGGACAAGCCGGTCATCTTCGACTTCCACGGCTACCCATGGCTGATCCACCGGCTCACCTACCGCCGCCGCAACCACGGCAACATCCACGTGCGCGGCTACAAGGAGGAGGGCACCACGACGACGCCGTTCGACATGGCCATGCTCAACGACATCGACCGCTACCACCTCGTCATGGACGTCATCGACCGCGTGCCGGGGCTCGGCGCCACCCAGGCGCATCTGCGCCAGCGCATGAGCGACACGCGGCTGCTGGCGCGCGCCTACACGCGCGATCACGGCGAGGACGCCCCGGAGATCAGGTCGTGGACGTGGCCGGACGCATCCTCGTACTGAACACGGGCTCGTCGTCCATCAAGTACGAGCTCGTGGACATGCGCACCCGTGAACGACCGGCCAGGGGGCTGGTCGAGCGCATCGGCGAGGAGCGGGGAAGGCTCACGCACCACGCCGGAGACGGGCCGCCGTACGTGCGGGAAGGCCCGTTTCCCGGGCACGGCGAGGGGCTGGACGCGGTCATGGAGGCCTTCGAGGTGGCGGGGCCGGAGCTGGACCCCGTCGCGGTCGGGCACCGCGTCGTGCACGGCGGGACCAGGTTCACCGAGGCCGTGCTCATCGACGACCAGGTGATCGGCGCGATCGAGGAGCTGGCGCCCCTCGCTCCCCTGCACAACCCGGTCAACCTCACCGGCATCCAGGTCGCGCGCACGGCCTTCCCCGGAGTGCCACAGGTGGCGGTGTTCGACACCGCGTTCCAGCTCACGCTGCCGCCGGAGGCGTACACGTACGCGGTGCCGCGGGACTGGCGCGAGCGGCTCGGCGTGCGGCGCTTCGGCTTCCACGGCACCTCCTGCGCGTACGTCTCCCGCCGCGCCGCCGCCCTCCTCGGCCGCGACCTGGCCGGGCTGAACCTGATCGTGCTGCACCTGGGCAACGGCGCCAGCGCGACCGCGATCTCCGGTGGGCGCAGCGTCGACACCTCGATGGGCATGACGCCCCTGGAGGGACTGGTCATGGGCACGCGCTCGGGCGACGTGGACCCCGCGCTCGGCGGCTACCTGGCGCGGGTGGACGGGATGGACGCGCGGCGGGCGGAGAGTGCGCTCGACCGCCACGGCGGCCTGCTGGCGCTCGCCGGGACGGGTGACATGCGTGAGGTACGCGCCCGCGACGACGCCGAGGCCCGGCTGGCCCTGGCGGTCTACACCCGGCGCATCCGCAAGTACGTCGGCGCCTACTACGCGCTGCTCGGGCGGGTGGACGCGATCGTGTTCACCGGCGGGGTCGGGGAGCACGACGCCGCCACGCGCGCCGAGTCCCTGGCCGGGCTGGACCGCCTCGGCATCGCCGTGGACCCGGCGCTCAACGCGGCCGCCTCGCCGGACGAGCGGGCGGTGTCGCCGCCGGACGCGGAGGTGGCCGTGCTCGTCATCCCCACGGACGAGGAGTGGGAGATCGCCTGCCAGGCCCTCGCCCTGATCGGGTCATGACGGGCTGATCGGGTCATGACGAGCGCGCGGGATGGCGGGCACCCAGAACTCCACGGTCGTGCCCTCGCCGGGCGCGCCGCGGATGTCCCACCAGCCGCCCGCCGTCTCGGCCCGCTCGCGCATCTCGATCAGCCCGAAGTGCCCGTCCTGGCTCACCCGGTTCGCGACCCCGGTCCCGTCGTCGCGCACGCGCACGTGGATGCCGCCGTCGAGCGAGGCCAGCCGCATGCTGACGGAGTTCGCCCCGGCGTGCTTGCGCACGTTCGTCAGGGCCTCCTGGCAGATGCGGAACACGGTGATCGCGGCCTCGGCGGGCGGCTCACCGTTCAGGTCGTGCGCCAGCTCGTACGCCATGCCTGCCATCTCCCGCTCCAGGTACGCGGCCAGCCCCTCCACCAGCCCGTCGCCCGGCGGCCGTAACCGGAAGGCCAGGTCGCGCAGGCGCCGCACGGCGGACTCGACGGCGTCGTCAAGCGAGCGGACGGCGGCGGCGTCCTCCTCGGGCAGCCGCTCCCCGAGGGCGCGCAGCCGCATCCCGACCGCGATCATGGCCTGGATCGTGTCGTCGTGCACGTCGGAGGCGATGCGGCGGCGCTCCCGCTCCTGGGCCTGGACGAGGTGGGCGAGCAGCAGGCCGCGCTCGTCCAGCGCCCTGGCCATGCTGCGCCGCTCGGTCAGGTCGCGCGTCACCTTCCCGAATCCGCGCAGGTCACCGCGCTCGTCGTACAGGGCGGTGATGACCACGCTCGCCCAGAACCTGGTGCCGTCCTTGCGCACCCGCCACCCCTCCTCCTCCCACCGGCCGTCGGAGGCGGCCGTCTCCAGCTCCATGGGAGGCTTGCCGGCCGCCACGTCCTCGGGCGGGTAGAAGACGGAGAAGTGGGTGCCGATGATCTCGTCGGCGGTGTACCCCTTGATGCGTTGAGCTCCGGCGTTCCAGCTCACGATCCTGCCGCGGGGGTCGAGCATGAAGATGGCGTAATCGCGGATGCTCTGCACGAGCAGCCTCAAATCCTCTTGTGGGAGGTCATCCACGGCCATACCGTAGCTTTTCACGACACAGCGTGAGGTCCCAAACCCGGCCTTCGCGCTCAGGGCTCGCAGCGGTGGCTCTGGACCGGGGCGAGGCTGGGCGCCAGCTCGCACCACACCACCTTCCCGCCGTCGCGGGGCGAGATCCCCCAGCCGGTGGACAGCAGGCCGACGACGTGCAGCCCCCAGCCGTTCGCCGGACCAGGCTCGCGCGGCTCGGGCAGCCGCTCCCCGGCGTCGCCCACCTCGACGCGCACCTGCGACGCGCTGCCCCTCATCCGCAGGGACGGCGGGCCGTCGCCGTGCACGAGCGCGTTCGTCACGAGCTCGGACACCACCAGCAGGACATCCTCGTGATGGCCCTGGTAGCCGAACTCGGCCAGGGCCCGTCGGGCGATCCGGCGCGCCGCCGTGATGCTGCCCATCTCCTTAGGCAGGGGCGTGTCCACCTGGTACGGCCCCACCTCCTCGCTGCCCACCCCTCTACTCTCAGGTAACCCGGCACCCGATCACGAGACGCAACCGCTCCAAGCCGCCTGGTACGGCTGGGGGACGCTACATGGTGCAAATGCGTCAGTCGAGCAGCCCGTCCCTGCGGGCGAGCGCCACCGCTTCCAGCTTGGACCTGGCGCCGAGCTTCTCCAGGACGTGCTGTACGTGGTTGCGCGCCGTGTTGCGGGCCACGCCGAGGCGTTCGCTGATCTCGAGCGTGCCGGCGCCCTCTGCCAGGAGGAGCAGCGTCTCCCGCTCGCGAGCCGTCAGCGCCGCACCCAGCAGCCCCGCCCGTCCGGTCAGCCGGTCGAGCATCCCCGGCAGCAGCCCGGGCGCGAGCACCACCCCGCCGGCTGCCACCTCCCGCACGGCCGACTCCAGCTCCCCCAGCCTGGACGACTTCACCACCAGCCCGGCGCCCCCGGCCGCCACCACCCTGGCCGCCACGGAAGCGGTCGCCTCGCCGGTCAGCACCAGCACCCGCGCCTTGGGCGCCGCCGCGGCGAGCCTCTCGATGGCCCCGATCCCGTCACCGTCGGGCAGGCGGCGGTCGAGCAGGACGACGTCGGGCTGGAACCTGCCGGTCTCGGCCACGGCCCCGGCGATGGTCCCCGTCTGAGCCACCACCTCGAAGCCGGGCGCCTTACCGAGCGCCAGCCCGATGGCCTCGGCGACCATGGCGTGGTCCTCGACGAGGACCACGCGGATCGTGGGGGGAATCGCCATCCTTCGTCATGCCTCTGTCCGTGGGTCCTGCTCCCGCATGGGCCGCCCCGGGGAACGGCCGGCGCCCCGAGAAGTCTCCCACGACCCACCGCCCGCCGCACGACCTCGTGCCGCTCCCCTTTCGCCTCTCATCCCGGCCAGGTCCCCCGTTCTCCCCTCAAACCAAGGGCGCCGGCCAGCCATGCACGAGCAGGCGCAGAAGGGGGACTTCCCGGTCACTTGCTGAATACCTGGCGCCCCCTGAACGTCGGGCGCTTGGTCTCCCAGTACTTCCAGCCCTCCACCCTGGCGGGCACGTTGGCGATCCCGCTGGCGACCTCGACGTCGCGGCACGTCCCGAGCTGCGACCAGGCCGACCAGCCGATGCGGTAGCCGAAGACCCGGTACCACAGATGGCCGTACTTTTCCTTGCTGATCTCCCGTGAGTATTCGTGGCCGATGAAGACCATGTGCCGCTCTTCGAGGTGCGGAAGCCCCATAAGGCGCAATTGTCGGACCACGTCCGCCGTGGTGAACTTCTCGGTGAACGTCCATAGCCTCTCGTTCTCGGTCTCCAGGAACGCGCGTATTTCGTGCTCCCTGGTGACCGACACCGTCATCGTGCCGCCGGGACCGTCGATGAAGCGGGTCCGGGGCAGGAAGAAGTTTCGCGGCGCAATCATATTGACCTTGAAGAAGAGATGCTCGTTGCACCTGCCGTGGGGCACGTTAATGCGGGGGAAGGGACGGACGGCGGTGGCCGTCTCCTTCGATGTCTCCGTCTCCGTCGCGGTCGCGGTGACGGTCGGGGTAGGAGTCGCGGTCGGGGTAGGAGTCGCCGTCGCCGTCGCCGTCGGGGTCGGGGTCCGGGTCGGAGTCCGAGTCGGAGCCGCCATCACCGCCGGAGACGGGATCGGGGTCGGGGACGGGGTCGCGGCCCCGACGCGGAGGTAGGAGTCGTCGTCCGCGGTCGCAGCCGGGGTCGAGATCGCGACCAGAGCCATCGAAAGGGAGCCATATATCGCCCTTTTCATCGCGTGACGTGCCATAGGCCGAGCGGGCGTGGCTGTGGCTTTTGTCCGGGAATTGGGCGTGAACATGTACCTTTCCTTTCGGAATTTGTCGCAATTGACCCGCGAGTCGGAATGCAGCCCGTACCTGCCCGCCGAGCGGGCCGAACAAGATCGATACGATGCTCGCAGTCGCCTCGAGCCCTGCGCACAACGCCACGCCGATGGCAAATTCCCCGTGCCCGGAAAGAGCTGGTGAAAAAGTGTCATTACCGGGTCGCGTCTTTGACAAAAGACGCATCATGGCGACCCGGCGCCGCGATGGCCGGTCGTGCGGTTCGCGACGCCCCTCGTCACCCAGGGGAGTTCGGCCGCGCGTGAAATCTGAGACTTCCTCCCCGATTTTCGAGGAGAATATCGGTTGTGTCCTCCGCGTCGTCAGCGCTGCGTCTTGGCCGGGCCGTCGTGTTCGCGACGGTCTGCGGCGCGGTGTCGGCGGGCGGGCACGCGCTGGCGGGCGGCGGGCTCGTGCCGTTCGGGGTCTGCCTGGCCGGGGTGCTTGCGG
>NZ_JBFAMX010000464.1:0-8312 GCF_040659615.1 Nonomuraea sp. NPDC049784 | reverse complement strand
GTTCGAGGAGGACGTGGAGCGGGCACTCGACGAGTGGCTCGACCGCAAACGGGCCGAGCTGCTCGAGCGGCACCAGGAGATGTCCGGGCCCGTCGGGATGGCCCGCGTCGCGCAGGCGCTGCGCGAGGGCAGGGTGCACGCGGTGCTCACGCCCGGCGAGCTGCCGAACCCCATCTGGATCGGCGAGGGCGGCACCCAGCTCGCCACTGACCCGGCCGAGCTGCAGCGCTGGGGCGTGAGTGAGCCGGTCAAGGAGCGCTCGGACGCCGCCCTGGCCAGGGCCGCCGCGATGACGGACGCGGAGCTGTGGTTCTCCGACGCCGTCAAGGACGTGGCGGCCGTGCTCAGGTACTGATGATCACCTCGAGGGTACGGGGGCCGTGCACGCCCTCGACCCGGTTCAGCTCGATGTCGCTGGTGGCCGAGGGGCCGCTGATCCAGGTGAGCGGGCGCGCCGGGTCGAGCCGGGCGACGGCCTCCGGCACCCCCGCCACGATCTGGTCGGCCCGCACCACGCACAGGTGGTAGTCGGGGACCAGCGTCTGCGCTCGCGTGCCCTGGCCGGGGCCGTGGTCGAGCACGATCGTGCCCGTCTCCGCGATGGCCACGGCGCAGTACGTGACCACTCCGTCGGCCGTGTTCAGGTCGGTCCAGCCGCCTTCGCGGTCGAAGCCGTCGGGGACGAACATGCGGCGGCCGGCGACGCTGTCGTCGATCTTGGCGGGCACCTCGGCGGCGGGGAGCACGTGCACGATGGCCCGGTAGTCGTCCACTCGCTCGGCGAACAGGCCCACGAGGTCCTCCACCTGCTGCGCCGTACGGTAGTGCCGGGGGATCTCGACGTCCGCCGTGCCGGCGACGGCCTTGCCGATCCGGGCGAGGATCTCGTCACGAGCGCTCATTCCGCTCCCACCAGTCTCTGAAGGATTCTTCCGGAATTTCCGGCACGTCCCTGGTGTCTGTCCACGCCGACAGCGGCCCGGGCAGACGTTTCGGTACGAGCCCGCGCAGATGGGTCGCCGCGCGCTGGGCCTTGGCGAGCCGGTTGTGGTCGTTGAGAATCCAGCCCGCCACCTTCATGCCGGCCCGCTCGGCCGCCGCGTGCGGGGCCTTGGCCCGCAGGTCCACCAGGACCTCGGGGATGTCGATGGCGACCGGGCAGGCCTCGTAGCAGGCGCCGCACAGGCTGGAGGCGAACGGCAGCGAGGCGTCCAGGTCCGACGACATGCCTCTGAGCTGCGGGGTGAGGATCGCGCCGATCGGGCCCGGGTAGACCGAGCCGTACGCGTGGCCGCCCGCCCGCTCGTACACCGGGCACACGTTCAGGCAGGCCGAGCAGCGGATGCAGCGCAGCGCCTGGCGGCCCACCTCGTCGGCGAGCACGTCCGTGCGGCCGTTGTCCAGGAGCACCAGGTGGAAGTCCTGGCCCTCGACGGCGCCCGTCCACATGCTCGTATAGGGATTCATCCGCTCGCCCGTGGAGCTTCTCGGCAGCAGCTGGAGGAACACCTCCAGGTCCCGCCAGGAGGGCAGCAGCTTCTCGATCCCGACGACGCTGATGAGCGTCTCCGGCAGCGTCAGGCACATGCGGCCGTTGCCCTCCGACTCCAGCACGACGAGCGTGCCGGTCTCGGCGATCATGAAGTTGGCGCCGGAGATCGCGACCTTGCTCTTGAGGAAGCGTTCGCGCAGGTGGAGCCGGGCCGCCTCGGCCAGGGCGGGCGGGTCGTCGGTCAGGTTCGGCGGGACCTTGGGCATCTTGTCCAGGAAGATCTCGCGGATCTCCGACCGGTTGCGGTGGATCGCCGGGACCAGGATGTGGCTGGGGAAGTCGTCGCCGAGCTGGACGATCAGCTCGGCGAGGTCCGTCTCGTACGCGGTGATGCCCTGCTCGGCCAGTGCTTGGTTGAGCTCGATCTCCTGGGTGGCCATCGACTTGACCTTGACCACCTCGGTCTCGCCGGTGGCCTTGACCAGGCCCGCGACGATGGCGTTGGCCTCGGCGGCGTCCCTGGCCCAGTGGACGGTGCCGCCTGCCCTGGTCACCGCCTCCTCGAGCTGGATCAGGTAGCGGTCGAGGTTGCGGAGGGTGTGGTCCTTGATCGCCTTGCCGGCCGCGCGGAGCTCCTGCCAGTCCGGCAGCTCGCCGACGACGTTCGCCCGCTTGCCGCGGATGGTGTGGGTGGCTTTGCGGAGGTTGTAGCGAAGTTGCGAGTTTTGTACGGCTTTTTCGGCATTTTTCGGGAAACTGCCGGGCATGCCGAGGAAGGTCGCGCTCATTGGGCCTCCTCCGTGGATGCGAGGATCTCGGCCAGGTGCATCGTCCTGACGCCGGTCTTCTGGCGGCTCAGCGTGCCGCCGATGTGCATCAGGCACGAGTTGTCCGCCGCGCAGAGCACCTCGGCACCGGTGTCCAGGATGTTGCGGGTCTTGTCGGCGCCCATGGCCGCGGAAACGGCCGGGTTCTTGACCGCGAACGTGCCACCGAAGCCGCAGCACTCCTCGGACCCCGGCAGCGGGACCAGCTCCAGGCCGCGTACGTTCTTCAGCAGCCTGGTGGGCCGGTCGCCGAGGTGGAGGCCGCGGAGCGAGTGGCACGTCGGGTGATATGTCACCCGGTGCGGGAAATATGCCCCAACGTCGTCGGTTTTCAGGACGTCGATCAGGAACTCGGACAGCTCGTACACCTTCGGCACGACCTCCGCGATCGCCGCCGCTCCCCTGCTGCCCGGCTTGGCCAGCTTCGGGTACTGCTCGCGCACCATGGCCGCGCACGACCCCGACGGCGCCACGACGGCGTCGTACCCAGCGAACACCTCGGTGAAGTGGCGGGCCAGCCGCACGCCCTCCTCCCGGTAACCGGTGTTGACGTGCATCTGGCCGCAGCACGTCTGGGCGGCGGGGAAGTCCACGTCGCAGCCGAGCCTGCGCAGGAGCGACACGACGGCCTTGCCGGTGCCGGGGAAGAGCGTGTCGTTCACACACGTGATGAACAAAGCGACTCGCACGACTCTCCTTCCAAGGCCAATGAGAAACCTGCTAAGTGGGCTGCCGCAACGGCCTCAGCCGGGCACAACAGTGGGGCGGCAGTCCAACGAGCAGGTTTCTTGTTGGGTATGGTCTTACCACAGTATGGTCAGACCATACCGAACCACATCCTTCCCGGCCACCACGAGGGAGTCCGTTGGACGACAGCGGCTGGCGTCCCGTCAAGCGAACGCGGACGTTCGAGGACGTCCTCGCACAGATCGAGCGGCGCATCACCGAGGACGGCCTCACGGTGGGCGACCGGCTGCCCGCCGAACGCCAGCTCGCCGAGCAACTCGGCGTCAGCCGCTCGTCGGTGCGCGAGGCCATGCGCGTGCTGGAGACCCTCGGCGTCGTGTCCTCACAGGTGGGGAGGGGACCTGACGCGGGGGCCGTGCTCACCTCGCGCCCCGACACGGCTCTGTCTGACCTGCTCAGGCTGCACCTCGGCCTGGCCAACCTGGAGATGCGCGAGGTCATCGACGCCCGCCACATGATCGAGCAGTGGGCCGCCACCCTCGCCGCCTCCGCACGAGCCGACACATCCGCGCTCGCCGCCGCTCTTTCCGGGATGGACACGGCGAAGTCCGCGGAGGAGTTCGTGGAGCACGACACGGCCTTTCACTGCGCGATAGCGGACGCGTCGGGCAACCGGCTCATCGCCGCCATCATGCGCTCGCTCCGGGACTCCATGCGGAGGTACTCGGTCGAAGCGGTGCAGCGCCTGGGCGACACGTCGATCCTGCGCGCCGACCACGTACGCATCCTCGAGGCCATCGACAGCGGCGAAGCGGGCGAGGCCGCCGAGGCGGTCTCCGAGCACCTGGCACACGCCTACCCCTCGCTGTTCGATCACTGACGCATGTCGGCCTGCCGGCATGTGCCACCCGAGCAGGCCGCCATCGCCGTCAGCCGCTCCTCGAGGTCGGCCAGGAGCGCGGGATCGGCACTCGCGGCCAGGTTCTGCAGCTCGTACGGATCCTCATGCAGGTCGTAGAGCTGCGTCTCCCCCGTCTCGTACCGAACATAGGCGTACTGATCCGTACGCAATGCCCGATAGCCGGGCACCGGGGTCTGGGCGGCCGACGCCTTGTTGGCCGGCCTGTTGAACTCGACCAGCACGTTCCTGCGCCACTCCGCCGGCGGCGTGCCCTTCAGCAGGGGCACCAGCGACCGCCCCTCCGCGAACGACGGCGCGGTGGCCCCGCCCAGCTCGGCGAAGGTCGTGGCCAGGTCCACCGTCGAGCCCAGTTCGCTGATCGTGGAGTTCGCCTTGATGCCGGGACCGCGGACGACCAGCGGGACCCTGATCGCCTCCTCGAACGGGGTGGTCTTGCCCTGCCTAAGCCGATGCGTACCGAGATGGAAGCCGTTGTCCGAGGTGAAGAAGATGTAGGTGTTGTCCAGCTGGCCGGTCTGCTGGAGCGCCGTCACCACGGAGCCGACGAGGTCGTCCACGCCGAGCATGGCCCGCATCCTGGCACGGTAGTGCTCGTCGATCTCGTCGATGCCCGCCTGCGAGATCGGGGGCCTCTCTCGCAGCCAGAGCGGCTCGGCGCTCACGTCCTCCTGGTTGAACGAGGGCGTCCGCGGCGCCATGGCCCCGGGGAACGCTTCCGCGTGCCGGACGGCGGGATTGTCCGGATTGTGCGGGCCGATCGGCGCCAGGTACAGGAAGAACGGCTTCTCCTTCGAGCCTGCGATGAAGTCGGCGGCCTTGCGAGCCAGCACGTCCGACAGGTAGTCCTGCTCGGTCCAGCCGTAGTCGAACAGGGCGCCGTTCTCGTTGAGCCGGTAGCCGTACTCCTCGTAGAGGGCTCGGACCGGCACGTCCCATTCGTCCCACCCGGGCGGCATGAACGCCTCGTCGGCCGTCCCTCCCGGGTAGTGATTGAGGTACTTGCCCATCAGACCCGTACGGTATCCGGCCTGCTGCATCCAGGTCCCGATAGTGGAACGTTCCAGATCTAGGGTGTGAAAGCGGTCAAAGCCCCCTTCGGGCGCGGTGTTGGTCAGCACGCCGTGGCTGTGGACGTACTGGGAGCGCAGGATCGACGACCTGGACGGGCAGCACCAGGAGTTCGTCACGAAGAACCGGTCGAACGAGGCGCCCTTGCGCACGAGGTGCTGGGTGATGTTCGGAAAGTTCGGCAGCGTCCCCGTTTCGAGGTCGTCGGCCAGCACGAGCACGATGTTCGGCCGGGACTTGCCCTCGGCCATCGTGATCCCGGCCGCCGATTGGAGGAGAAGCAGAAGGCAGGCGAGACGACACAGACCTTTGATCACAGAGTGTCACTTCCCCGGAAGATCCACCATTGACACGTTGAGCCGCCGCAGCCGTAATAGAACTTAATTCCGGAGGTGTTCTCATGAAACTCGGCCTGAACCTTGGCTACTGGCAGCGCCACGCAGACGACGCGACCGAGTCGGTGCTGGCGGCGGAGCGGCTCGGCTACGACTCGGTGTGGACGGCCGAGGCGTACGGCAGCGACGTGTTCACGCCGCTGGCCTGGTACGGAGCACGTACGAGCCGGATCAAGCTGGGCACCTCGATCGCCCAGATGTCGGCCAGACCACCCGTCACGACGGCGATGACCGCGATGACCATCGACCACCTCACCGGCGGACGGCTGCTGCTCGGCGTGGGCGCCTCGGGCCCGCAGGTCGTGGAGGGCTGGTACGGCCAGCCGTTCGCCAAACCCCTGGCCAGGACCCGCGAGTACGTCGAGATCATGCGCAAGGTCTGGCGCCGCGAGGAGCCGGTCACCAGCGACGGCCCCCACTATCCGCTCCCGCTCGCGGACAGCCTGGGCAAACCGCTCAAGCTCATCACGCATCCGCTCCGCTCCGACATTCCCGTCTATCTCGGTGCGGAGGGACCCAAGAACGTCGCCCTGGCCGCGGAGCTGGCGCAGGGCTGGCTGCCGCTGTTCGCGTTCCCCTCCAAGATCGAGGAGATGTACGGCGAGGCGCTCGCGGGCGCTCCCGAGAGCTTCGACGTGGCGGCCATGGTCATGGTGGTGATCTCGGACGACGTGCGGGCCGCGCTGGACGGCGTGAAGATGATGCTCACGCTGTACATCGGCGGCATGGGGGCCAAGCACCGCAACTTCCATGCCGACATCATCGGCCGGATGGGCTATGCCGAGGCGGCAGAACACATCCAATCGCTGTACCTCTCCGGCCGGAAGGATGAGGCTTTCAGGGCGATCCCGGACGAACTGGCCGATGGCATCTCGCTCGTGGGCCCGCCCGGGCGGATCAAGGAGCGCCTCGAACTCTGGCGCAAGAGCCCCGTCACGAGCCTCCTGGTCATGGGCCCGCGCGACGAACCCTCGCTGAGGCTCATCCGCGACCTGGTCCTCGGCTGACGCACGACAGCGCTCCCCGGGGAGCACGCGACGTCGCGGCCGGGAGCGGGTGGTCTAACCCGTGCGGCCGATCGGCGTGGAGCCCGGTGCCGGGTGGGGCTGCTGCGGCGAGAACGTGTGCACGGTGCCGGGCTCGGCGGCCCGGGGAGCGCGGGCGGCGCACTGCAGTCGCGTCAGCTCGCGTACCGTCGCCGCGCACAGCAGGGCGGCCACCGACAAGCAGGCCAGCTCCAGAACCCCCACCCCCGTCAGGCCGCCGGTGGACGAGTCGAGCGGGACCCTGATGGTGACCAGCGCGAGCGTGGCGAGCCAGCTCAGCCACCATGCCGCCAGCAGCGCCACCCACCGCCCCCGGCGCTCCGCGGGCGGCTTGATGCCGTGCCACACCTCGTCCACCAGCACCACGGGTGCCACTAGGTTGACGCCGGGGATCAACCAGGCGGCGGCCACGGGACCGGAGGTGGCCGAGCGATCGTTGGCCTGCCTGGCCCGCACGAGCCAGGTCACGTAGGCGGCGGCCGCCGCTATCGAGGTGCCCGCCACCAGCATCAGGAGCACCGCGAACACCGTCACCGCCCCCACCACGGCCTCCGCGGCGGGCCCCTGCGGGCGGCCGCCGAAGGCGGCGAGCTGGACGGCGAGGTGATGGCCGCGGGTCCGTTCGAAGATCACGAGGGCGCCAAGGGAGAGGACCTGGGCGGCGAGCGTCACATATACGGCAAAGGCGGCTCTCGTCGGTGGTACATGGGCGTAGCGCACGTTGTTCTCCCCCCGGGCCATGCGCTGAGGTTCTGATTCACTTGTATCCCGGGAGCCCCGTTGTTAATCAGCTCACGACACCGGATTCCCACGCCCAAGCTGCGATTTCAACTCGATTCCTGACACCGAGCTTGGCCTGGATGCTGCCCAGGTGCGTCTTTACCGTGGAAAGTGACACGAAAAGCTCCCCTGCCACCTCCTGGTTGGTGCGTCCCCTCGCCACCAGGCGCACGACATCCAGCTCGCGGTCGGTCAGCGGGTCGTTGGCGGGGAGCGCCGCCCGCCGCGGCTTGGCCAGGTGCTGCAGCAGCCGTACTGTCACCGACGGCGACACCAGCGCGTCGCCCGCCGCGGCGGCCCTGACCGCCTCGATCAGCAGCGTGGGCCCGCTGTCCTTGAGCAGGAAGCCGGTCGCGCCGGAGCGCAGGGCTCCGTACACGTACTCGTCCAGGTCGAACGTGGTGACGATGACCACCCGCAGCGGGTTCTCCACGCCGGGACCCGCCAGCGCCCGGGTCACCTCCAGCCCGTCGAGCTTGGGCATCCTGATGTCGAGCAGGCACACGTCCGGCCTGAGCCGCCTGGCCTCGGACACCGCCTCCGCGCCGTCGGCCACCGCGGCCACGACCTCCATGTCCGGTTGAGCGTCCAAAATCATCTGGAAGCCGGTTCGTACCAGTTGCTGGTCGTCAGCGATGAGAACCCGAATAGTCACGGCCCTAACTCTAAGGATCAGCCGTTCGGCCGAGGCGGAAATGGTCGCACGGCCGATCCGCCGCCCCCTGCCCGGCCGAGAGTCTGTACGGCATGAACGATGTGCTTGTTGGAAGAGCCCTGACCAAGAGGTTCGGGCAGACGGTCGCCCTGGGCGGCGTGGACATCACGGTACGGGCCGGCGAAGCCGTGGCGATCATGGGGCCGAGCGGTTCCGGCAAGTCGACGCTGCTGCACTGCCTGGCCGGGATCATGAAGCCGGACGCGGGCGAGGTGCACCTGCTCGGCCAGCGCATCGACGCGATGGGCGAACGCGGGCGCAGCGCGCTGCGCCGCACCCGCTTCGGCTTCGTCTTCCAGTTCGGGCAGCTCCTGCCCGAGCTGCCCGCCGAGGAGAACGTGGCGCTCCCGCTCATGCTGGGCGGGGTGCCGAGGGGCCAG
>NZ_JBFAMX010000463.1:0-8313 GCF_040659615.1 Nonomuraea sp. NPDC049784 | reverse complement strand
CGCGCACCAGCGCCGCCCGCCCCAGCCACGGCCCCGGCTCGCCGAACTTGGCCGACGTGCAGCACAGCACCAGCTTGCGCACCCGGTGCCGGGCTCGGGTCGCGATGGTCGTGGCGATCGCGCCGCCGAGCGAGACGCCGCCGACCGCGAACTGCTCGGTCTCGACGAGGTCCAGTACGGCCCGCGCCAAGTCGTCGATCGTGAACCCGGCCGCGGCCGGTGGCGAGCCGCCGTGGCCCGGCAGGTCGTACCTGAGGACCTGCCAGGAGTCGGTGAGCGCGGGGAGCTGGGGCTGCCAGATCTCCATCGTGGTCCCGAGCGAGGGCCCGAGCACCAGCAGCGGCGCGTCGGACGGGCCGTCGATGCGGTGGTGGAGTTTCACGGTTGCTCCCGATAGGTGGCGAGAATGCGATCGACTAGCTCAGAAGCCGCGCCCAGGTACGCCCCTGGATCGAGCAGCTCATCAGGGAAATCGAGCCGCGAGTCCTCCGCTGCCAGGGCCCGCTTCAGCGCCTGCGGGCCGAGGTGGGCATAGAGGCGTTCGGCGACCAGGCGGCCGCCGGTCAGCTCGGCGTTGGCGCGCATCCGGTCGGGGAACACCCGCAGCCCGGCCACGAGCTCCGCCGCGGTCTCGGCCGCGCCGGCCGTGAGCCGGAGCGCCTCGCGCAGCGGCAGCCACTCCGCCTGCCAGGCGCCCGCGGCCCGCTCATGCTCGCCGACCTGCCCCAGCACCTGCACGTACGCGGGCACCTGGAGCGCGGCCGACCGCACGAGGACGGAGAGTGCGGGGTTGCGTTTCTGCGGCATGGCCGACGAACCGCCCGTGGACGACTCGGCCAACTCCCCCACCTCGGTCTGCGCCATGAGGACGATGTCGGTGGCCGGCTTGCCGAGCGCCCTGGCCGTGCCGGCGAGCGCGGCGCCCAGCTCGGTGACGGCGGAGCGCTCGGCGTGCCACGGCACCGCGGGCGCCGCCAGCCCGATCTCCTCGGCGAACACCTCGACGAGCAGCAGCGCGGTGGCGGGATCGGCGGCCCCGCCGAAGGCGGCGCCAGCCCGCTCGGCGATGGCGGCCAGGGTGCCGGCCGCGCCGCCCAGCTGGGCCGGTAGGTGTAGCTCGCGGAGGTGGGCGCGGGCCCGCAGGAGACCGGCCAGCCACCCCGCCGCCTTCAGCCCGAACGTGGTCGGCACCGCCTGCTGCCCCAGCGTCCGCGCGGCCATCACCGTGGCCTTGTGACGCTCGGCCAGCTCGCACAGATCCCGCATGATCGCGCTCAGATCGCCCACGATGGCACGTACCGCCCGCGTGGCCACGAGCATGGCCGCGCTGTCCAGGATGTCCTGGCTGGTCGCCCCCAGGTGCGCGTACGAGGCCGCGCCCGGCACGGCCCGCCGCAGGTCGGAGACCAGCGGCACGACGGGGTTGGCCGACTGGCGGCCGCGTCGGGCCAGGTCGGCCGGGTCGAGGACGAGCGCGGCGGCCGTCCTGTCGATGGCCGCGGCCGCCTCGGAAGGGATGAGCTCCAGCCGGGCCTGCGCGCGGGCGAGCGCCGCCTCGGCCTCCAGCATGGCCCGCAGCCAGGCCGCGTCCGAGGTGATCTCCTCCGCTCGAGTGCCCGCCCAGACCGGGGCGAGCAGGCCGCCGTCAGAACTCAACGCTGTCCGTCTCCTCCATGGAAGCCATCTTTCATGGCAGTCCGACGTAATTCTCCGCCAGGGTGGTCGCCGCCGCCTCCGACGAGGTCACGTAGTCCAGGTACGAAAGCTGCAGCCGCCGCCCGTACGGGTCGTCGTCCTCGAACGTGTGCAGCAGCGTCGTCATCCACCACGAGAAGTGCTGCGCCCGCCACACCCGCTTCAGGCACGCGGCGGAGTAGCCGTCGAGCAGCTCGGTCGAGCCGTCCGCGAAGTACGCGGCCAGCGCCTCGGTCAGCACGCGGACGTCCGCCACGGCCAGGTTGAGCCCCTTGGCGCCGGTCGGCGGCACGATGTGAGCGGCGTCCCCGGCCAGGTAGAGCCGGCCGTACTGCATGGGCTCGGTCACGAACGCCCGCATCGGCGTGACGCCCTTCTCCATGATCTCGCCGGTCGCCAGCGTGAAGCCGGGCACGCTCTCCAACCGCGCCTTCAGCTCGGCCCAGATCCGCTCGTCCGGCCAGTACTCGACCTTGGTATCGGCCGGGACCTGCAGGTAGAAGCGGCTGACGGTGGGCGAGCGCATGCTGTGCAGCGCGAAGCCGCGCTCGCTCCTGGTGTAGATGAGCTCCTCCGATGAGGGCGCCACCCTGGCCAGGATGCCCAACCAGGCGAAGGGATAGTCCCGCTCGTAAACGCTCAGAACACCCTCGGGGATGGCCAGCCTGGACACGCCGTGGAAGCCGTCGCACCCGGCGATCACGTCGCAGTCCAGCCGCTCGCCGCCGAACGTCAGGTACGGCCCGGAGTCCAGCGAGTGCAGCTCCACGTCCTCGACCTCGAACCGCACGTCGCCGCCCGCCGCGAGCCTGGCCGCGATCAGGTCCTTGACCACCTCCTGCTGGCCGTACACGGTGATGGACCTGCCCGGCACGAGCTTCTCGAACGCGATGCGGTGGCCCGCGCCGCCGTACCTGAGCTCGATGCCGTGGTGCGGCAGCCCCTCGCGCAGCATGCGCTCGCCGACGCCCGCTTCGACCAGTGTGTCCACCGTGCCCTGCTCCAGCACCCCGGCCCGCACCCGCCGCTCGACGTAATCGCGGCTGCGCTTCTCCAGCACCACGGAGGAGATGCCGCGCAGGTGGAGCAAATGGGATAGGAGCAGTCCGGCGGGGCCTGCCCCGATGATCCCGACCTGAGTTCGCATGACGGAAGCATCCTGCCTCGACCGCGATTTGGCCGAGATCCTCCTTCCACTCAGTGGAAGAATGGCCGCATGGCAGGTGGATCACGGGAGCCAGGGCGCTCGGTGACGTCCAAGGTGCTGGCCGTCCTGGGCGCGTTCGACCCGGCGCATCCGCAGCTCACGCTGACCGAGCTGGCCAGGCGCAGCGGGCTGCCGCTGAGCACGGCGCACCGGCTGGTCGCCGAGCTGGAAGAGTGGCAGGCGCTGAGCCGCGCGCCCGACGGGCGGCTCCGGGTCGGGCTGCGGCTGTGGGAGCTGGGCCAGCTCGCGCCCGGCCCGCTCCACGACCTGGCGCGTCCGTGGCTGCAGGAGCTGTTCGCGAGCACCGGCGAGAACGTGCACCTGGCCGTGCGTGACGGGCTCGAGGTGCTGTACGTGGACAAGGTCTACGGCAGGCGAGCGGTGCCCATCGTGTCCAGGACCGGCGGCCGGCTGCCGATGCACCCGACGGGCGTGGGCAAGGCGCTGCTGGCGTACGAGCCGGACTGGTTCGTGAAGTCCTACCTCGCGCGCAAGCTCGAACGCCCGACCCGGCACACGATCATCGAGCCGGGGCGGCTGGCCAGGGAGCTGGCGGCGGTACGGGCCCAGGGATACGCGCTGACGTACGAGGAGATGACCCTGGGCTCGTGCTCGGCGGCGGCGCCGATCCTGGTGGAGGGGCGGCCCGTCGCGGCCGTGGGCATCGTGGTGTCGTCCCGGCGCGCCCGCGAGCTGCCCCGCCTGATCGATCCGCTGCTGAACGCCGCGGCAGGAATAGCGAAGGCTAGTCCCCCAGCTTCTGGATCCGGTCCTTGAACAGGGTGGTGGCGATGGCGGCCTTGTGCGGCTGCCCCTTGAGGAACGCCTGCGCGAAGTTCTTCGCCTGCTCGTAGGAGACCTTGCCGGGCATGGGCGGCTCGTTCGGGTTGACGTCCACGTCCACCAGCGCCGGGCCGTCGTGCGCGAGCGCCTGCCCGATCGTCAGTGCCACGTCCTCCGCCTTGGTGACCTTGGCCCCGAACCCGCCGCATGACCGGGCCCAGGACGAGAAGTCGGCTTCGGGCTCGGAAAAGCGCACGCCGTGCTCCGGGAAGCCGAGCACCATCTGCTCCCACAGGATCTGGCCGAGCGAGTTGTTGTTGTTGATGATCACCTTGATCGGCAGCCGGTGCTGGGCCGCCGTCAGGAACTCGGCCATCAGCATCGAGAAGCCGCCGTCGCCGACGTACGCGATGACCTGCCGGCCGGGGAAGGCGTGCTGCATGGCGATGGCGTACGGCAGCCCCGGCGCCATCGTGGCGAGCGTCCCCGACAGGTAGAACTGGCGCCCGTCGCGGATCGTCCAGTGCCTGGCCGCCCAGGTGGCGATGGTGCCGCTGTCGCAGGTCAGGATGGCGTCGTCGCGGGCGAGCTCATCGATCACGGACATGACGTACTGCGGCGCGATGGGATCCCGGTCCGGATTCTCCAGGGCGTCCATCTCGGCCCGCCACTTGCCCATCATCGTCTGATATTTCGAGAGATGAGAGGTGCGGTCCCGGTGGGCCAGCAGCGGCAGCAGCGCCTGCAGCCCCTCCTTCGCGTCGCACACCACGGGCACGTCGGTCGCGATCCGGGCCCCCGCCCTGGTCGGCTCCGCCTCGAACTGCACCACCCGCGCCTTCTCCGGCAGGAACTTCGTGTAGGGGAAGTTCGTGCCGACCATGAACAGCACGTCGACCTCGTCCATCAGCTCCTCGCTCGGCCGGGTGCCGAGCAGCCCGATCCCGCCGGTCGTGTACGGCGAGTCGTCGGGGATGACCGCCTTACCGGGCAGCGTCTTGACCACGGGTGCCCCGAGCGCCTCGGCCACGGCCAGCACCTCCTGCCTGGCGTGCAGCGCCCCCTGCCCGACGAGCATGGCGGGGCGCTCGGCCTGGTTGAGCACCTCGGCCGCGCGCTGGAGGTCCTCCTGCCGCGGGATGCCGGACGCTTGCAGGTAGACGGCCGCGGTCTGCGGTGCGCGCGCCGGCACCACGGTCCGGTACGGCTCCTCCCCCGCCTCGGACACCTGGATGTCGTTGGGCACGGTGAGATGGGAGACCCCGCGCCGCGCGTAGGAGGTCCTGATCGCCAGGTCCACCAGCGAGGGCAGCTGCGCCGGATTGCTGATCATCATGTTGTACTCGGCCACGTCGGCGAAGAGCCGGTCCAGGTGCACCTCCTGCTGGTAGCCGGTGCCCAGCACGGACGTCTCCTGCATGCCCGTGATCGCCAGCACCGGCACGTGGTCCAGCTTGGCGTCGTAGAGGCCGTTGAGCAGGTGGATGCCGCCCGGCCCCGAGGTGGCCAGGCACACGCCGATCCGCCCGGTGGCCTTGGCGTAGCCGGTGGCCATGAAGGCCGCCGCCTCCTCATGGTGGACGAGGACGAAGCGCACCCGGTCACGGTGGCGCCGCAGCCCCTCCATGATGCCGTTGATGCCGTCGCCCGGCAGGCCGAAGACGGTGTCGACGCCCCACTCGGCGAGCCGTTCTATCAGGGATTCCGCTGCGATTCGAGCCATGTGAGCGGCACTACCCCGCTCTGCCGCCCACAGACGCTTTTACCAGATTCCTTGTCATTTCCAAAGATTCGCGGGTAGAGGGGCGTCATGCGCATTCTGGTCACAGGAGCCACGGGCACGCTTGGTGGCGCGCTGGTGCCCGCTTTGCTCAGAGCGGGCCACCAGGTGCGGGCGCTGAGCCGTACGAAGCGGGAGAGCCGCGGGAACGTCGAGTGGATGTGGGGCGACCTGGTCTCCGGCAACGGCGTCGCGGACGCCCTCCGGGACGTCGACGTGATCGTGCACCTCGCCACGAGCGGCCGCAAGGGCCGCGGCGCCGTGGACGTGACCGGCACGCGCAAGCTGATCGCCGCCGCCCGTGTGTCGGGGTACCCGCACCTGCTGTACACCTCGATGGTCGGGGCCGACCGCGTCGCCATCGGCTATCTCAGGCACAAGCTGGAGGCCGAGCGCCTGATCGCGGAGAGCGACCTGGGCTGGACGGTCCTGCGCGCCACCCACTTCCACCAGTCGCTCGACCGGCGGCTGAGCGATTTCGAGTCGCTCCCCGTGCTGACCGTGGACCGCACGGTGCCCTGGCAGCCGGTCCACGCGGGCGAGGTGGCCACCCGGCTCACCCAGTTGATCGACGCCGGCCCCTCGATGGACGAGATCGAGTACGGCGGCCCCGAGGTGCTCAGCACGGAGGAGCTGGTCAAGACGTGGCTGCAGGCCAGGGACCTGCATCGCCCCTGCCTGCCCGTCCGCTTCCCCGGCGGCCTGTACGCTGCCCAGCGCGCCGGCGACCTCCTGACGGACGCCGAGCCCAAGGGCGGGATCACCTGGCACGACTACCTCTTCCCGCCGCCGCCGGAGCCCTCGGACGACTTCGCCGCCGAGCACACCGCCTCGCCCACCAGCCCGGCCAACCAGCCGGAGCAGGACCCTGATCTGCACGTCTACGGGGGCGACGAAGGGTACGAGCGCCCCACCCGGGGCTGACCCTCCTTTTACGCACTCGTTACTCATCTCCCTCTTGCTGGGTATTCGACTACCTATGTACGGTCCTTTCATTGCCACTTAACAACTTGTTCAGTGCAGCCAATCGAGAGGTTCGATGACGGAGTCGGAGAACACCCGCTTGGGTGCGCGAATCCGGGCCTACCGCAACATGCGCCACATGACCGTGCGCGCTCTCGCGGCCGAGGCCAAGGCGAGCGCCAGCTTCATCAGCCAGTTGGAGCGCGGGCAGACCAGCTCCAGCATCGGTATGCTCCGGCGGATCGCCTCGGCTCTCGGACTCACGGTCGCGGATTTGTTCAACGAGGAGGACGAGATCGGCCACCGCGTGGTGCGCCGCGAAGCACGTCCGGAGCTGCACACGGCCCCCGGCACGCGCAAGTTCCTGATCTCCCAGCGTCCGCTCCAGAACGTGGAGGTGTACGCCGGGGAGTTCGATCCCGGCTCGTCCACCGGGGATGAACCGTATACCCACGGCGATTCCCAGGAGATCTTCCTGGTGCTCCGCGGGCGGGTCACGCTCTGGCTCGGCCCCAACGGCTCCGCCGCCGCTCACGTGCTGGAGCCGGGGGACAGCGTGGAGTACCGCACGTCGGTCCCCCACCGGGTCGTCAACGAGAGTGACGAAACCGCCGAGATCCTCTGGGTTGTCGCCCCGCCTACTACATCCGCCTGAACCCCACTCATACCTGCCACCTAGGGGGTAACCCATGCCGAAGCACCCAGCGCGACTGGCCGTTATGGCCGGTGTCGCGGCTTCGCTCCTGCTCACGGCGGCCTGCGGGGCCGGCTCGGCGGCGCCTGCCTCGATCGACCTCGGATCGGGGCCCGCCAAGTCGGGCACGATCAAGAAGGACGCGCTCAGCGGCCTGAACATGACCTTCGTCTCCTACGGAGGCGTCTACCAGGAGGGCCAGCAGAAGGCCGCGGTCGACCCGTTCGGCCAGGAGTCGGGCGCCAAGATCCTTCAGGACGGCCCGACCGACTACGCCAAGATCAAGGCCCAGGTGGACTCCTCCAACGTCACCTGGGACGTGATCGACTCCGACTCCATCTGGGCCGAGGCCCAGTGCGGCAAGCTGCTCCAGCCGCTCGACTACAAGATCATCGACAAGTCCAAGGTCCCCGACGGCCTGGCGGGCGAGTGCACCGTCCCGGCGATGCAGTACGGCATGGTGCTCGTCTACAACAAGGACAAGTTCGGCTCCAACCCGCCCAAGGGCTGGAAGGACTTCTTCGACACCACGAAGTTCCCCGGCAAGCGCGCCATCTCCGGCAACCCCGGCGACTCGGCGCCCGGCCCGTTCGAGGGCGCGCTGATCGCCGACGGCGTCGCGCCCGACCAGCTCTACCCCCTGGACGTCGACCGGGCGACCAAGAAGCTGCAGTCGATCCGTTCCAACCTGGTCTTCTGGAAGACTGGCGCGGAGGCGCAGCAGCTGCTGGAGTCCGGCGAGGTGGACATGGGGATGGTGTGGAGCGGCCGGGCGTACGCGGCCGTCAAGAACGGCGCGCCGTTCCAGGTCGCGTGGGACCAGTGGATGCCGATCATGGACTCGCTGACCGTGCCGAAGAACGCCAAGAACCCGAAGGCGTCGATGGCGCTGATCAACTACTACCTGGGCGCTCAGCAGCAGGCCAAGCTGACGGAGCTGACCTCGTACTCGCCGATCAACACCGACGCCAAGCCGAACGTCGACCAGGTCGGCCAGTCGTTCCTGACGACCAGCCCGGGAGTGGCGGAGAAGGCACTCAAGATCGACTCCAAGTGGTGGGCCGAACACCAGCCGGAGATGATCGAGAAGTGGTCAGCCTGGCTCGGCGGCTGATCGCCCATGGCCTCCACCCTGCAGGCGGTCGCACCGACCGCCGCCGCCAAGCAGCCGGCGGATCCTGAGCGCCGCCC